>JAAUPU010000111.1 GCA_012032975.1 Caldilineaceae bacterium
GCTCGCCCGGTTCGCTGGGCGCCAGCTCATAGTTGGCCAACTCATAGTTGGCTGTCTGCGAGTCGCCGGGCAAAGGGTCATGATACAGTGGGCCGGCCTCCCGGAGATCAACTTCGCTCACAATTCCACCACTTCGACTTGATGATCCAGTGAGCAAAGCACGGTGTCTGGCGTTACATGCAATACGCGATCTCGTACGGCTGTCAACGCCGCCTCGCCCTGGGCACGCGCGATGGCTGCGATCTGCTCTTCGAGTTGGCCCAACGGCGCGATTTCCTTGTTGGGCAGCACGGTCCGATGGCTAAATTCGACGTCCAGGATGTGGCGCACGCCCGGCACCTGTTGCAACAGAGAATAGATCTCGGCAACGTAGAGGCTTTTGCCAAAGGGCCAGCCATCCCAGCCGGCCTCCACATAGCGGTTGCTTGCATCTGGGTCAACCAATTGCAGCGGGCTGATATACTGGCGCAGCGCCTCCTCAACGCGGGCGACCACGACCTCGGGCCGACCAAATTCGGTCGCCACGATCTGGGTCTTGACCCGAACCCCCACATAGACCGGCTCACGAACACGAATCGTGGTGGTCAACAGACGGTAACCGTCCAGATAATCCAGGATTCCTGCATCAGCTCCTCTTGCAATGCCAACTTGGAGAGATCGCCGACGGCGACCGAATCTCGAACCGCAGGCACGACCAGGAGCTCAATCATGCCCGGCGGCAGATTGCCATTTGACGTTCCGGGCGCCAGCGACTTGACGCGGGCGATGCGGCGACTGGTCGCCAGCGCAAGATCTTCGAAGTCCTCCGCAGTGACTGCGCGATGCTGGGCGCGCAGTTCGCGTCTGGCACGCAACTTGGCTTCCTCCAGGGACTCCTGATCGCGTCCGCCGATGGAGCGTCTCAGATTGGTCACCTGTGAAATATAGGGAACCGCCGAGCGCATCACTTGGATGCGATTTGCCGGCACGTTGCCCTGGGATCCACCGCCATAACGGTACTGGCTCATACGCACCCGACGTCCTACTTCTGGCACACGTCCATATTGGATCACGCTACCGTCCGCTTGCCGAACGGAAGGCCCAAAAGCAACCTCGCCTGTAGCAGTCTCCAGCGTGAAGTGTCTGTCAAAGCGGTCAGACTTGGCAAAATCTGTCACGCGTTCCCAGGGAATAAAGACCAACTCCCCGTCACGCTGTTCCTCAACCTCGACCCGTTCTTCTGCACGCAAGTCAAGTACAGGGGCATTCTGCAATGAGAAGGATTGACCCGCCTCACCTTCGCTGACGCCCAACTCCTCGCGGACGACATAGACTGCGTTGGTCGAGGGCACGGTCGCGCCCAAGGAAAAGGCCTCCACGCGTCGGATCCGCGGGGAGCGCGTGTACATGCCCTGCGAGACATTGCGCTGTTCCAGACGACAGCGCACCCAATACGCAGTGCGACCGTAGACTTCATCTTTTTGCATGGAGAGCGGCAGGTAAAAGGTGAGTTCGCCGGTCTCGTTGTTCAGACCGCCGGTGGTGTCCTTCTCACCTTCCCGTTTGCTGGGCAGAATTTCTTCCCAGCGGCCGTCGCCGGTTGTACATTCCCAGACCAACGGTGGATCTTCTCGACGGATACCGACGGCCTCGGTTCGTTCGCATTCGAAACGCAAACGCAAGATGTGGCCGCTGATATCGTGGGTCTCGTCGAAGCCAAGATAGAACGTATCCCCCTGCTGGGGCCGGGTCTGGTTGAAGGGGTGGAAGATTTCGATTCCCATACGCGGGAAATAGTTTTTCTGGAAATCAGCGCCCCGCAACTGTGAAAGCTTGGGCGGCACCACGATCAGCGGTCGGTCGGTGGTGAAGATAACCTCCTCGCTGTCGGGGGCTGTCAGCGTCGCGACCTCGATCCCTTGGGGCACAAGGGCCACGGTCTCGTCTTCCGGCCGTATGGGAAAAGGAATCGAAAGTCGAAAGGTCAGTTCCGCATGGGCGCTGCTCGATGGTAGCAACTGCACGCCGACCATGTCCAGAAATCGGATGTAATTCTTTTCCGGCACTCGATTGAGGCGGTAGACGATCTGTTCGGTCATCCACGCAAACAACTCGATCAGCGTAATGCCCGGGTCGCTGACGTTGTACTCGGTCCATTCTGGACAATAGCGAATGATTCGAAGACGCGCCTCATCGACCAGATCGCGCTGGAAACGAAGATCATCCAGATTCGGCTCTGGCAACGGCATTGATTACTCCTCGCCTGTGATGTAGAAGGGATAGACGATGCTGCGCTCGTCATGGGTTGTCTTGACTTCGTAGGATATCTCGACCAACAATGTCGTTGGGGCATCCGGCTCGACGATCACGTCAACGCTTCTCAGCTCGATCCTTGGCTCCCAAAAACGAAGAGCCTGCTCGACGTACATGCGCAACAGGCCACGGGTGGCGCCGTCATTGGGGGCAAAGATCAATTCCCAGGCACGGCAACCGAACTCGGGGCGCATCACACGCTCACCAGGCATCGTGCCCAGGATGATGCCGATGGCCTGCTCGATGTCGGTCGTCCCAGTGACCAGCCCGATCTCGCGCGCGGGTTCACTTGCAGCGGAAACGCCAGTCCCTGGCCTGTAAATTCTCTATCTCTGTTTCAAACATATCCACGAACGCTTTCTCTCAAGGGGATCGCCTATCCGCCGATCATCACCGTGGGTAGCCCCATAAGAATGGGATTGGGAGGACCGGCAGCGCACTGCATGAGGTCGCCCTGTCGAGCGGCTGGCCGACCACCGATCATGACCGTGACACTACCCTTGGCAATCGGACCGCCCACATGTGGCACCGGCCCTGAAAACAGGGGACAGACCATGAGATCCCCCCAATACCGCGGCCGGCTGCCCGCCAATCAGGACATTCAATACACCCGGACCGGTGATCGTACTCCCAGGATGCGACCCCGTATCGCCTACTCTTGCCGCTGGCGGCATCGTCAGCCTCCTTGCAACGCTTCACTTCGATTAGTTGATCTTCACCAGCATACCGGTGATAGTCGTTGTGCCCGTTGTGCCCGTGCCCACATTGATCAGCGAACCTTTTACCTCGGTCGTAATCCCTGCTTCAATGGTCATGTTGGTTGAAGATTTCAGAACAAAATTGCTGATCGATTGGACGGTTGCGGTTCCATTGGCTTTGACCGTCAGGTTGGCCTTGACAGCGACATCCATCGCGGCGCCCACCGTCAATTTGGTATCCAATTTAGACGTGATGTCGATCTTGCCGCCCGCCACAATCGTCAAGTCACCATCGACCTTGATATCCATCGAATTCTTGTTGGAGTCGATGAAGATGCTATTCTTGCCGGTCTTGTCAACGATAAAAATCGACGCTTTGTCGTCCGAGTCATCAAAGCATATCTCGTGTCCCAAGCGCGAACGGATGATGCGATGGACGACCTTGCCGCCGACGACGGCCTTATCACTCGGCTCCGGTGGCTTGTCAACGTTATTCCAAAGAGTACCGATGATGTAGGGGCGGTTCATGTCGCCATGTTCAAAGGCAACCAAAACCTCGTCGTTGATTTCCGGTATGAAGTAGACGCCCTTCGTGTCCTGACCGGCCATGGGCGTGGCGACCCTGGCCCATGCGCTGGCCGTCTCAACATCGTCCTTGTCGATCAGCCATGGATATGAGATCTGGACGCGACCTAGCTTTAGTTTATCTTCGAGATTTGTCACGATTCCAACGACCACACCGTTGACCAGGCCTCTGCCGCTCCCTCCGCCATTGCCGTTGCGCAGCAGGTGCGTGAACGTATTTGGCTGCCGCCCACTCACCGAGAAGTGCGTCTCATAGCCACGCGCAGAAAAGATATGGGTCGCCGCTGTGACGAAATAGGCGCCGCTGTAGCGGTCACCCAGCCCCTTGAGTTTGATGCGTATCCCTGCCTTGATGCGCGGATCACCTCTGCAGATACCTCCTGCCTCAACGAATTCAGAACTCAGGTCGCTGGACAATCCCTTTGCAATCGCGTTGGCTTCGTCTTTGGTGCTGATCGGATAGTCCACAACCACAAAACTTGGAGGCCGATATCTTCAGTTTAGACTCGACCGTTTTTCCACCGGTCTCCTTCATGCCGCCCTGATTCCAGGTGCTCTCAGAATCGGATTTTCCCTCGATCTTCTCTTTGTTGACGGGATCCCAGCCGACGACGCGCGTCGAAGTAGCTTGGTGAGCCACCGTCATGCGGGGTCGAAAGGAGAGCAGGTCGTCGTCGAGTTCAAATTCAGCGGTCAACTCAGTGAACTTGTCACCCTTCTTGAAAAAGAGCTTGGAATCCTGAACGAAGACCTGATAGCCGAGACGCTTGGCTCTCTCGGCCAGAAACTCTGCATCGGTCTGGTTGTACTGAACTACATAGTCGAACTTGATGCCCGCCTCATATCCGTCAACCTCCGAAGTGAGATTAGCATCTTTGGCGATCTTCTCTACAATCTCCTTGTCGGACATTTCGGTGTAGGTTCGCGTCACCCGGCCAAAATGCAGGCGGTTGGACATGTCGTAGCCACGCATCAGCATAGTATGGTTGCCGTGACTGGAGAATTCGGGTTCGAGCGCGGTAATCTCCCCCACGATCAATTTCCCTTTTTTCTCACCTTTGGGATCTCGAATCGTGGCCGCGGCCGCTTCGATCACGACTTTTGCGCCAATCACAAAGCGTGGGTCATCGATCCACGGAAAAGACTCGTCATCCTTCTTGAGCACCTGCAGTCGAACCACAAACATATCGGGCAAGAACAGACTGGAATCGACGACGATCTCCTCGATATCGCCCTCGATTTCATCCCAAATATCCTTGCTCTCGACCGACATCTTCCAGATGGGTCGAAGGTCCGAATCAGGCACGCGGCAGACTCCAGACTTTTTCTTCTTTCATCACGATTGGCGTTGGCGTCCTACCCAGAACGAGGCAGAAGCTGCATCCCAAGAGCATCATCTCGGCGTCAGTTTGAGAATTTGGCCGGGATAGATGGCCTGGGGATGTCGAGTGCGTTGACTCTGCAATGTGCGCCACGCAGCAGAGTCTCCGTATTCTTGATGTGCGATCCAGTCCAGTCTTTGCCCATACTCCACGATCCAGGTTTTTCGCGCATAGCTGCGCGAGGTCGGATTCGTCGGCAGCAGTTTGCCTTTGCCATTGGTCAGATGGGTTTGGCGAAAACAGACCTTGACTTCGGCACGCAAGGGCGTCCCGTCCGGCTTAAAGAGCGTGAAGTCTTCGCTGATGGTTTCGATCAACCCGATGAATTGAAAGCTGGACCCCCACTGGACGAGTAAGTGAGGCGCATTGTTTTCTCCCTGTTTGGTCTGCGACCAATTCTTGAGATCCTCATAGTAGGAGGTGACGGGCATCAGCGTTCCGAAGGCAGATTTCTTTGCCCACGAGTCAAACAAAAGTTTGATCGAGAACTTCTGGCCCTTGCCGCCGGCAAAACTCACCTGCGGCACGTTTTCCCCGACACTGGTTTTCAAGTAGATGTCGTTGCCAAATTCAGCGGGTATCGAAGACGGGTTATATTGTACCTCAAAACGAGCACCCTCCGTATAGGTGCCGCCATTCGTGTCAATTTTCGCCACTGTGATGGTCATCTTTTCAAGTGCCACGATCCACACTCCTGTAGATTAGTATGATATCGGCCAACGGCGCATACGGCCACGGTCCGGCTTCTGATTTCCGCTGCAGAAGCGCGTTGGCTTCCTTTGCAATCCCCACATGCTGCCAGACATATTGGGAGACGACCACTCTATCGAAAGCTATCTCTGCGCATTGGCGAACGCTCTCGTTCGACGGCCAACATCCGTTTGACAATCGGCAATATCTGTATCGCCAATTCGTTGATCTCGGCATCGCTCCGTCCAAAATCCTCGCCGCCCTCGTCCTCATCGTCCTCATCGCCATCAACGTCGCGCTGGGACGGGCTTACGGAAGATGTGCCAGCAAGCGCTTGACTGGGTGACTGCCTTACTGGTCGCGTATCGCCTTCAGATTGCCCCTCGGGGTAGGGATTGCGTTGAAGTGCGTTGGGACCGATCCGGGTCAACTGCACCAGTGGAAGCGGCGAACTGCTCCGCGGATTCATGCGGATGCGAACCTGTGCCGGAGCAGCCCGCTCTTCGGAGGTGCTCTCCGGCGCAGACTCCGCGCTCGAGATCGTCGCTCTCTGAGCGCTCTCTCTGCGTAGCGACTCCAGTTCGGCTTTGATTGTTTCAGGCACAGCGCCGACCTGCTCCGTCTCAGCACTACCGCCCGATGCTGCGCTGCGCTGCACATCTTCTGCGCGCAGCGCTTCCAGGCCGCCTTGATTTTTTCGGGAACAACACCGGGTTCCTGGGTGTCAGCCCTTGTTGCTGGCGCCGCGCTCCGTTGAATCTCTTGTTTGCTTGCAGCCGACTTTTTCTTGCTGTCGTGCTCCATCAGAGCGAACGCCTGCTGAAGGTCAGCAGGCAGTGGCTTTCGTTGCAAGGTCGAACGATTGGCAGCTTGCACCGAAAAAACCTGTTTCGGCTGATCCGCCGCGGGTGGCTGTTTTGGCTGCTCTGGCGGCAGACTGTTCGGCGGCCTCATGCCAGCCTCATCCTCCGACGAGCGTTGCACGGACGGCGGCGCCTGCTCCGGGTCAACAGGGCGACGGCTTGACGCAGTGTCGCTTTGTGGTGTTGCGTCCACGTGTGTCATCCGTTGGACCGGAGCGACGGACTCATCAGGTGCCCGTCCGCTGGTCTGACCCTCACTCAATTCTGATCTTCGTGCAACCGGCAGATCATCCGCCTGGCGCTGGATACCAGCCTGGCTGTCCGCTGCTTCGACCAGATTTGTTCTATGGTCATCAGGTCGCGGTGAATCCTGGCTAGTCTGCAGAAGCGGCGAGTCCGTTTCGCCGACGGTAAATGGAGATGCCAACCTTTGTGCAGACGAATCGGCCTCGCGGGAAGGCTGGACACGAGGGCCGCTGGCTTCGGACTCGGCTAGAGGCGACACGGTTTGGCTATCTGCCAAGTCTTCATCACTTGTGCTTCGTGCATCGGTCATGATGGATGCGGGATCATCTGCCGAAAGTGGTTCACCGATGACCGTTTCGCGCTGCACCTTGGAATCGGTTTCATCCGATGGCGGAACAGCGGAAACCTTGGCCAGGGCAGTCTGATCTGGTTCTACTGAACGTTGCGCCGGTGGAATCTCGTTTGAAATCGGCGCAACTGGGCCATCGATGTGGGATGGCGTGGCCATGCGCGCGCCTTGTTCAACCGGCAGACGCTGGGCAACCTCTGGCCCATCTGGAGCGTCCCCCGCTCGATGTGTTTCCGAGTCGAGGTCCGCAGGGGCAGGCAGTGCGTCGTCTACCAGTGAACGCTGTGCTCGACTCTCTTTGTGGCTTCCATCGGGATGGCTTCCATCAGGATGGCTTTCATCAGGATGGCTTTCATCAGGATGGCTTTCATCGGGCATCGCCTGCACCGCTGCTGCGTCGGTTACATCCCGGCGCAGCGGCAGAGCTTGCACTGTTTCGTGCGCCTCAGATAGATCTACCATGTCTGCACGTAGCGCATCTGTACGCTGCACAAGCGGAGTGGGAATTCCCGCTTGAGGTGTTGGTTCGGTCGTCGCAGCAGTGTCTTGTTCCTCTGCCATTCGCTGAACTGAACGGGTGTCGGAACTTGCGTCAACCGTTTCGGAGCGAACGGTTGACGCCCCAAATGTTTCTGACTCGCTCGACGCGGGCTTCTGAAAATCCTGACTTTCGTCTCGCTTTGGCTGCAACCGAGCAAGGTCTGCCCCGGTACGTGTCGGGACGGATGACGAGCCGCCCGATTCAA
>JAAUPU010000112.1 GCA_012032975.1 Caldilineaceae bacterium
GGCGGATGAAGTCCACGCCAGCCGCGAAGGTCTTGGGTTGAGGCTGCTCCTCTTCTCGACCCATGAAAGGGCGATTGACCCAGTCCTGACGCCAGCGGGCGTGATCGCCGCGTGACGCCACGGTTTCGGGAATCTCGGGCGCCGCCACCTGGCCGATCCAGGGGTCGCCTTCCTGACCGCGGTGAAAATCCCAGGTTGTGTAGCGATTGTGATAGGTCGCGCCGCCATCCTCGAAGTAGTGATAGTGGTCGGTGCTCAGGTGGGTGTAGACGCCATTCTCGCGCAGGATCTCGGGCATGGAGTTGTCGAACGGTTCTATGGGTCCCCAACTGCGATGCAGGAAATTGTAGCGGCCCGTGTGCAGCTCGCGGCGGGCAGGCATACACGGCATGCTGCCGACGTAGCAATTGTCGAAAGTCACGGTGCGCTCGGCCAGGCGCGCAAAGTTGGGCGCGTGTATCCAGTCGCAGCCATAGGGCGGCAGCATCCGCCGGTTGAGAGAATCAAACATCACCATGATTGCACGCATGAGGCGTCTCCGTTCTTCAGGTCGTGGAATTGCAGAAAGTTGAAACCAGGCAGGATTGGCCGGCCGCAGGGGAGTCCAGATTAGGATGACATTATAGCAGCCGATTCCGGCGTCACCAATCAATTTGCGCCGTCAAAAACTTGACAAATGTAGAACGTTTGTGCTATCCTGTTCATCTCAAGCCAATCCCCGTCCACAAGCACCTTGACTCAACTCACCATCTCAACTCACCGGAGGAGACCATGGCACACCCAATCGTACACATCGAGCTTTCGGCACATGACCACCAAGAAGCAGCCAAATGGTATGCTGACCTATTTGGCTGGCCCACCCAAGAATTCCCCGACATGAACTACACGACCTTTATGTCGGGTGAAGGCGCGGTCGGCGGCGGCTTCAACCCCGTGACCGAACAATTCCACGCCGGAACCGTTACATTCTATATTCAGACCGACGACCTGGACGATCACCTCACGCGCATAGAAGCGGCAGGTGGCAAGATTGCCATGTCGGGAATGGATGTGCCAACCGTGGGTCGGCTCGGCTTCTTCATCGACCCGACCGGCAATTTGATCGGTCTCTTGCAACCTGAGATGTCCGACGAATAACGCCACATCCAATCCCATCAGATCCACCGTCCAAAGGAGCCAACCATGGAACTCGGAGCATTTTCAGTCAGCCTGGCCGTCAAGGATATCGAAGCGTCGCGAGCCTTCTACGAAAAGTTAGGCTTCTCTGTCTTTCACGGGGATGCCTCGCAAAACTGGTTGATCCTCAAGAATGGCGATCACGTGATCGGTCTATTTCAGGGCATGTTCGAGAAGAACATCTTGACCTTCAATCCGGGATGGGACAGCAACGCCAACGAGCTGGATACCTTCACCGATATCCGCCAGTTGCAGGCGGAGCTGAAGGCGCAAGGAGTGCAGCTGCTTTCCGAAGCCGACGAGACGACCACTGGACCTGCGAGTTTTACGACCGTTGACCCCGATGGAAATCCAATTCTCGTGGATCAGCACGTGTAGCTGAGAATGCATGGGACGAAAGCAGCATGCCCGGCAAAGGCGCACGACGACTGGCCCAGCGAAATCGCTGGGCCAGTTTTTTCTTTGCCGCCAACGATCCTTCACCATCCGCAGGCGCCGACTCGGTAGAATTGTCCATGTGTAGCCGTGTTTGTCAAGCGTTGGCGCTTCCGCTACACTTGAAATCGTTGACCGTGACTCAGCCATAACGCTCACAAACCACCCATCGCAACAGCGCAGGAAGCCCATCATGGACTATGTTAACTTTGGCTCTACCGGACTGAAAGTCAGCCAGCTTGCCCTCGGCTTGGGCTTGCGCGGCCAAGCCGATGAAGCCGCCGCCCAGCGCGCCATCGAGGAGGCCATCGAACGGGGCATCAACCTGATCGACTGCGCCAATATCTACGGCCCACAGGACGACCGGAGCAACGCAGGCCAGTCGGAAATCGTGCTGGGTCGGGCGCTTCAGGGCCGGCGCGACAACGTGGTGATCACCTCCAAGGTGGCCAGCCGGACGGGCCACGGCCCCAACGATTCCGGTCTGTCGCGCGGACACATCCTGCGCGAGATCGAGCGCTCGCTGAAACGGCTCAACACGGATTATATTGACGTTTATCTCGTCCACACTTTCGACCTGGCCACCCCACTGGACGAAACCGTGCGCGCACTCGATGACCTGGTGAGCAGCGGCAAGGTGCGCTACATCGGCTGCTGCAACTTCACCTCCTGGCAAGTCTGCAAGGCGCTCTGGATCGCCGACCGCCTCTTGATGACGCCCTTCATGGCTGTTCAGAATCAATATAATTTGCTCAATCGCCACCTGGAAGCCGAGATGTTTGGATTGATCCGCGACCAGGGATTGGGCGCGATGGCCTATTCGCCGTTGGCCATTGGCCTGCTCAGCGGTCTCTACTCGTCCGACGAACCGGCGCCGGCCGGCAGCTATTGGTCGAGACACGGCCAGCGTCAGTTCGCCCAGATGATGGCGGGCCAGGCTGGGGAGATCATTCGCACGGTAAAAGAGTATGCCGATGTGTTGGGCGCCACGCCGGCTCAGGTTGCCTTGGCCTGGGTGATCTCTCATCCCGAGATCACCTGCGCCATCATGGGCGGCGACACGGTGGCCCATCTCCACGACAACCTGGGCGCGCTCGAGGTGAGGCTGGACGATGAGATGCGACGCCATCTTGACGTGGTGTCGCGGCCCCCCGAACGTGGGCTATTACACGTTGTGATCCCAACAGGCACGTAGGTGACCGGAGATCGGCGAATAGAGATTGGGAACGACCGACTGAAGCCTTGACGAGAGAGACCCATGCCTGATCGCTTCCGTGGATCGAAAGCTCAGCCCATTGCGTTGGTCAATGGACAGATCGCGTTGCCAGATCGCGTTCTCGACGAAGGCGTGGTCACGGTCGAAAACGGCAAGATCGCCGCGATCTGCACGCTGGATGAGCTGGCTGATCACATCGTGCGCGTCGATGTGGGCGGACGGCTGATCTCACCCGGTCTTGTCGATATTCACATCCACGGCGCGACCGGCCACAGCTTTAACGAAGCCAGCGAAAGCGCTTTTGCCGCGATCACCCAGGCCAACGGCGAGGCTGGCGTCACATCGCTGTTGGCAACCACCGCGACCGATTCCATCGAAAAGCTGGTTGAATGTCTGGCCTGCGCACGGCGCTGGATGGCTTCTCCCCGCGCCGGTGCGCAGCTTCTCGGCGTCCATGTCGAAGGCCCATACTTTGCCCTGTCCCAGGCGGGCGCACAAGATCCCGCCCATCTGCGCAGACCGGACGATGGCACCCCCGCCCGCTTGCTCGCCTTTCATGACGTCATCAAGATTCTGACCTTTGCACCCGAATTGCCCGGTGCAGTCGCATTGACGCGCGACCTGGTTCGCTTGGGCATCGTCCCCGCAGCCGGCCATAGCAATGCCACGGAAGAGGAGATCGCACCTTGCCTGGAAGCGGGCCTCAGCCACTTCATCCACATCTGGAGCGGCCAATCCAGCACGGTGCGCGAGGGACCGTGGCGCAAACCGGGTTTGCTGGAAGTGACGTTGACCGCGGATAACATCAGTGCCGAAATGATCAGCGACGGCAAACATCTGCCTGCCACGCTCATGAAGCTGGCCTACAAATGTCTCGGCCCCGACCGCCTCTGCGCGATCTCCGATGCGACCAGCGGCGCGGGATTGTCGCAAGGCGCTCGCTTTCGCATGGGCGGCATGGAGTATGAGGTCCATGACGGGGTCGGCATGTTGCTCGACCGGAGCGCGTTTGCCGGCAGCACAACGCTGCTCAATGCCATGTTGCCGATCTTGACCCAGGTTGCCAACATTCCGCTTGCCGAGGCGATTCGCATGGCATCGTTGACCCCCGCGCGTGTCATCGGGGTCGCCGACCGCAAGGGCAGCCTGGCGCCCGGCAAGGATGCGGACATCGCCATCTTCGACGCCGACTTCCGCACCTGGCGGGTGATGATTGGCGGCGAGTGGGTGCGCGGCAAATTACAGTGATTCGTCATGCTCCTCTACGTCTTCGTGGCTTTGCGCCAAAGAATCCGCTCTCGGCATATGTTCACCAGACAGAAAGGCACCCATGAATTCGATCCAACCTATCCACACTTTCCAGGTTGAGAGGTTGCCCGTTGCGGTCTTTGCAAGCAACCAGATGCTCGGGCAAGCAGCCGCGCACGACGCACGTGCGATTCTGAGCCAGGCCATTGCCGACCGCGGCGTCGCCAATCTAATCCTGGCCACGGGCAACTCCCAGCTTAGCTTTCTGCGTGCGCTGCGCGAGCTGGACGGCATCGACTGGACGCGTGTCCACGTCTTTCACATGGACGAATATGTCGGCATCGATCCCTCGCACCCGGCCAGTTTCCCCGGTTTTCTGCGTAAGGAGATCATCGACGCGGTGCAACCCGCTGGGTTCTACCCTGTGCCCAACCAGCCAGGCGAGAATGAACAGGCCTGTCGTGAGTACGAAGCTCTGCTGCGCGCCCATCCCGCTGATCTCGTCGCGCTCGGCTTTGGCGAGAATGGCCACCTGGCCTTCAACGACCCACCCTACGCAAAATTCGACGACCCGCATTGGGTCAAGGTCGTGAAGTTGGACGAGACCAGCCGCCGGCAGCAGGTGGGCGAGGGCCATTTCGCCAGCCTGGACGAGGTGCCGACGGACGCCATCACATTGACCATCCCGGCGCTGTTGGCGGCCAAACGGGTTCTCGCCCTGGTGCCCGAAGCGCGCAAAGCCAATGCTGTGTATGCATGTCTGACCCAGCCGGTCAGCGAGGATCGCCCCGGTTCGATCCTGCGCACAGTAGACCATGCGCAGCTTTACCTGGACACCGATTCGGCCGCCCAGCTATCTGGACACTTCGAGAACAAGGAGCGATCCCATGTCAAATCATCCCAAGATCCACCTGCCCCGATGACCGCTACTTCGACCCCAACCCGCAACAGAAGGCCATCGCGCTGGCGCTCTATCACCAGGTCAAGGATCTGCCGCTCATCTGTCCCCACGGCCATGTGGACCCGCGCGTTTTTGCCGATCCAGACTACTCCTTTGGCACGCCGACTGACCTGCTGATCGTCCCTGATCACTACGTCTTTCGAATGCTCTACTCGCAAGGAATCGACCTGGAGCAGCTAGGGCTGAGGCCCAAAGCCGGCGGCGCGGACGAGGGCACAGTCGAAACAGACCATCGCAAGGCGTGGCAGCTTTTTGCAGAGAAGTTCTATCTATTCCGAGGGACGCCCACAGGCATGTGGTTGAACCATGAACTGCACGCCGTCTTTGGCATCGAAGAGAAGTTGACCGGGGCTACCGCCGGGTCCATCTACGATCAGATCGTGAGCAAACTCAAGACGCCAGAATTTCGCCCGAGAAAACTATACGAAACCTTCAACATCGAGGCGCTGACCACCACTGACGCTGCCACATCCACCCTGGAAGATCACCAGAAAATTCGCGACTCTGGCTGGTCGGGACGCATCCTGCCCACCTTTCGGCCGGACGCGGTCATCAATGTCGACACGGCCGGTTGGCGCGAAAACATCGACCTCTTGAGCCAGGTCTCCGGGATCGACGTGCGCGACTATGCCACCTATATCCAGGCCCTGGAACAGCGCCGCGCCCATTTCAAGGCGATGGGCGCCACGGCCACGGACCACAGCGCGCTCTCCTCCTACACCGAACTGCTCACCAACCGTGAGGCCACCACCATCTTCCAGCGCGCCCTACGCAACAGGGCGCGACCCGACGACGTGCGCCGCTTCGTCGGCCACATGCTCGTCGAGATGGCGCGCATGAGCGTCGAAGACGGCCTGGTCATGCAATTGCACACCGGATCGTTCCGCAGCCACAACCAACCGCTCTTTGATCGCTTTGGCCCGGACATGGGCGCAGACATCCCCGTCGCCGCCGAATTCACGCGCAACCTGCGCCCTCTGCTCAACCGGTTTGGCAACGAAAAAGCGTTTACGCTCATCCTCTTTATGTTGGATGAATCCACGCTGTCGCGAGAGCTTGCGCCGCTGGCCGGCCATTATCCTGCCGTCAAGCTGGGGCCGCCCTGGTGGTTCTTCGACTCATGGAACGGCATGACGCGCTTCCGCGAGTTGGTCAGCGAGACCGCTGGGCTTTACAACACGGTGGGCTTCAACGACGACACGCGTGCGTTCGCCTCTATCCCGGCGCGCCACGATCTGGCCCGCCGCGTGGACGCCAACTGGATCGCCAGCCTGGTCGTGCGCAACATGATCGACATGGCCGACGCGGAGGAGATGATCCGCGCGGCTGCCTACGAGTTGGCGAAACAGGCGTACAAGTTGGGTTGACCTGGGATGGGAAAGGTTTGGGATGCGGTGCGTACTGCGCGGTGCATGATCCGTGCTGCATCATCCCCTGACCCGTCCTGAATGTGGCAGACATCGGCCTACGCACCACGCACCACGAATCAGAGACATCGAGCATCATCTCCAGACACACAGCCAGGTCCAACGCAATGCAACGACCCAACATCCTCATGATCGTGGCCGACCAGCAGCGGCGAGACACGATCGGTGCGTATGGCAGCGCCATCGTTCGCACGCCCGCGATCGACCGGTTGGCCGGCGAAGGCATGACCTTTGACAACGCGTTTACCCCCTGCGGCCTCTGCTCGCCGACGCGCGCCTCCATGCTCACCGGCGTCTACCCCCACAAACACGAAGTGCTGACCAACATCCAGTTCCATCCGGTGCGCAACCAACTGCAACCAGAGGCAGACATCCTGGCCAGCGGATTGGCGGAGCAAGGCTATCGCCTGGGGTATGTGGGCAAGTGGCATGTCAACCTGGAAAAAGATCCGACCGCGTTTGGTTTCGAGCAGTATGTTTCGCCCAAAGACTACGCAACCTATCGGCGCCAACTGCGCATCGCGGAGCCACCCGAAGCGCGCAATTATGTTCAGTTGGTCACCGCAACCGACCCGATTCCCAGCGAGCAGGCGCTGCCTGCATTTCTCACCGACCATGCCTTGCGCATGATGGGTGAATTCAGCCAGGAGACAGACCACCCATTCTTCATCCGCCTGGACTTTGATGGTCCGCATCCGCCATTGGTCGTCTCCGAGCCGTACGCATCCATGTTCGACCCGGCTTCGATCTCTCCCTTCCCCAACTATGACGACCCGTTGGAAAACAAGCCGGCGATCCAGCGCATCAAACGCAAACATTGGAAGACCGAATCTATGGACTGGTCCGACTGGCAGCCACTGGTGGCAGCCTACTTCGGGATGGTCGCCCAGATCGACGACCAGGTAGCTCGGGTCTTGGACGAGCTGGAGCGGCTGCGCGGCGAGCCGACTCTCCTGCCCACCGCCATCGAGGAGTTGTTGCGCTACGACGGTCCGGTGCAAGCCACGATCCGCGTCGCGCGGGAAGATCTGGAGATCGACGGCCACCATCTCGAGGAAGGCTCGCTCGTGCTGGTCGGCATCGGCGCCGCCAACCACGATCCCGCGGTCTTCCGCGAGCCGGAGCGCCTCGACGTCGGACGCGATCCGAATCCCCACCTGGCGTTTGGCTTCGGCGCCCACTTCTGCATGGGCGCGCCTCTCGCGCGGCTGGAAGCGGAGATTGCGTTCCGTGTCCTCCTCGAACGTTTTCCCCACATGGCGCTCGCGACCGAAGCCCCGGAGTTCCGTC
>JAAUPU010000113.1 GCA_012032975.1 Caldilineaceae bacterium
GCGCAGGCCGCCCATCAACTGGAACATGAAATCGCGCAGCTGGCCTTTGTAGGGCACCTGACCTTCGATGCCTTCGGGGACTGTTTTGCCGCTGATATCCGGGCTGGCCGATTCTCGGGCAAACTGGGCCGTCTGATAGCGATCGCTGGCGCGGCCGCGCATGGCCCCCAGGCTGCCCATGCCGCGATATTCCTTGAACGACCGCCCCTCGCGGATCACGATTTCGCCCGGCGACTCGTGAAGCCCGGCGAGCAAACTGCCGAGCATGACCGCCGAAGCGCCCACGGCCAGCGCCTTGGTGATGTCGCCGCTGTAGCGAATGCCGCCGTCCGCGATCACGGGGATGTCCAGGCGCCGCCCCATCATCGCACACTCGGCGATAGCGGTCAGTTGAGGCATGCCCGCACCGCTGACCACCCGCGTGGTGCAGATCGAGCCTGCACCCACGCCAACCTTGATGACGCTTGCGCCCGCCTCGACCAGATCGCGCACGCCTTGCGGTGTCACGACGTTGCCCGCCAGGATCGGCAATTCGGGAAAACGTTTGCGAATCGCGGCGACAGTTTCCAACACACCCTTGCTGTGCCCGTGCGCCGTGTCAATGGCCACGGCATCCACATCGGCCTCGATCAACAGTTCCGCCCGGGCGAGTCCAGAATCGCCCACACCAATCGCACCGGCGACCAACAATCGCCCCTTCTCATCCTTGGCCGAAAAAGGATAGTCCTGCCGCTTGAGGATATCTTTGTAGGTGATTAGACCTTTGAGATAGCCCCCTTCGTCGACCAGGGGCAGCTTCTCGATCCGATAGCGGTGGAGGATTTCCTGGGCATCGGCCAACGTCGTGCCGATGTGTGCGGTAATCAGATTTTGGTGGGTCATATAGTCGCCGATTGGGCGGCTATAGTCCGTGGCAAACCGCACATCCCGATTCGTCAAAATGCCGAGGAGTTTGCCATCCGCGCTGGTGATCGGGACGCCGCTGATGTGGTAACGGCTCATCACCGCTTCTGCATCGGCCAGCGATGCATCGACCGGCAAGGTAATGGGGTCTACGATCATGCCGCTTTCGCTGCGTTTGACCTTGTCTATCTCCTCCGCCTGATCTTCCGGACGTAGATTGCGATGGACGACCCCCAGTCCGCCCTGGCGAGCCAGCGAGATCGCCAGTTCGCTCTCGGTGACCGTGTCCATGGCCGCGCTCAACACAGGGATATGCAATTGCAGTCGGGGATGCAGTCGAACGCTTAGATTGACTTCCGATGGCAACTTCTCGGTATAGCCGGGTGTCAGCAACACATCATCAAAGGTCAACGCTTCTTTGGCAAAACGGTCGCTGATATCGGCGTCACCGCTGGCGCCATTTTGCTCTGGGCGGGTCCACCTTCTGTCCTGCACATTCACCGTCATCGCATCTTCTCCTTGTGAGAATCTGAATTTCAGGCCCAAGCTAAATTCTACCATCGCACAGGGTATCTACCCAACACAACAGCCCCGCACAGATGAGCGGGGCTGCCAACAAAATAGCCTTCGAGACCCATGCGAGGCTCGACTTTACTTGAAGCGACTGGACAATTCGTTCTCCAGATCGGCCAGGGTCAAGCCGCGGCTGGCCAGCAAGACCAGGCTGTGGTAGAACATGTCGGCCATTTCGTAGAGTACCCGGTCGTCGCCCTCGCTGCCGGCCGCGATGATCACCTCGACCGCCTCCTCGCCGATCTTCTTGAGAATCTCATTCTCGCCTTTCTCAAAAAGAGTAGCCGTATACGAACCGACGGGCGGATCGAGCTTGCGGTCCTGGATGGTTTCGAAAAGCGCCTGCATTGCAGTCATTTGTATGCCTTGTCTGAGTCTACCCACAAACCGCGCTGGGCAGGTCTGTGGCTACGGGCTATATCAGGTCGGTGGGGGGAATGCGCACGGCAACGCCTGCGCCGGAGAGATGCTCTTTGACATCCATAATGCTCAGCTGCTTGAAATGAAAGAGGCTGGCCGCCAGCGCAGCCTGTGCGCCGCCTTCAGTCAGGGCTGCGGCAAAATGGTCCTTGTTTCCGGCGCCGCCGCTGGCGATCACGGGGATGTTGACTGCCTCGCTGATGGCGCGCGTGAGGCTCACGTCGTATCCTTCCAGCGTGCCGTCACCATCCATAGAGGTGAGCAAGATCTCGCCGGCCCCGCGGCGCTCGGCTTCCTTCGCCCACTCGACCGCGTCCAGTCCCGTGTTGATGCGCCCGCCGCTGACAAAGACATCCCAGCCTGGACCGCGAAGAGTTGCCTCGTCGCCCTGCCGCCTGCGCGCGTCAATCGCGACCACGATGCATTGGCTGCCGAAGCGTTGTGCGCTGTCGCTGATCAGTTGGGGGTTGTGGACTGCGGCGCTGTTGATGCTGACTTTGTCCGCACCGGCAAGCAAAATCGCACGCATATCCTCGACAGAACGGATGCCACCGCCGACCGTGAACGGGATGAAGACCGTGTCCGCGACGCGACGCACCATGTCGATCACGATGTCACGCGCCTCGTGGGTGGCGGTGATGTCCAGAAAGACCAGTTCGTCCGCACCCTCTCGGTCGTAGACCTGGGCCTGCTCGACCGGGTCGCCCGCGTCCACCAGATCGACGAAGTTGACGCCTTTGACAACCCGTCCATCTTTGACATCCAGACAAGGAATAATTCGTTTAGCCAACATGCTGAGAAAGCGCCTCTCTCCAAAATGGGGCGGCCAGATATCGTCGTTGTCGTCGTTTCCGTCTCTAGCCGCCCTGGTTGTGCAGGTAGGCCAGGGCGCTATCCAGAGCGGGCAACTGCTCTGGCGAAGTCTCGGTCAGCAGTTCCCAAGTCTGTTGCGCACTTTGCCAACGCGCCTCGCAATGGTTTTCGTTGCCAAGCCGCACCTCGCCCGCTTCGATCTCAGCCAGAAAATAGACAATCGTGCGCTCGATGTCATGCTTGCGAATCGAAGCCGTAAAATGCAACTCCGTTCGGCAATCGTCGCGCAGTCGGGCGATCGAGAGTCCGGTCTCCTCGGCAAACTCCCGCTTGGCGCAGACCAGGTCCGTTTCGCCGAGCTTGACCCCACCGCGTGGAAATTGCCACTGCTCGAAGAAGAGGTTGAAGATGACCAAAAATTCCGGTCCTTGGCTGCCCATGCGATAGGGTACGATGCCCGCGCTGCGCCGTTTCAGCGGTCGATGACCCAGCGCGATGGCGTCGGGCAGATGAAGGTTGCCGGTGTAGATCGCCTGCCCGACGATCGCACCTTCGATATTGTAATGCTCGTGCGCCTTCAAGCATTCGATGTCGCCGAGACCTGCCACACCACCGCTGGCAATCACGCAGAGATCGGTGACATCGCCGAGTCGGGCCGTCGCCTCTACATTCACCCCGCTCAACATGCCATCGCGACTGATGTCGGTGTAGACAACCCGGCGCACACCGAGCGCATGGACCTTGTAGCCCAATTCGATGGCGTTCACATTGCTTGTCTCCTGCCAACCGTGGGTGGCGACCATCCCGTCCCGGGCATCGATACCCACGACGATCCGGTCTGGTCCCCACTGGTCGATGGCTTGACCAACCAGTGCAGGATCCTCGCACAGCCGCCGTCCCCAAGACCACACGTTGAGCGCCCAGTTCCAGCGCCAGGCGGATATCCTCCAGCGTGCGCAACCCGCCGCCAAACTGAATAGGAATCTCAACCGCGCGGCGAATCTCACGAAACCGCTGCAGGTTGATGGGCAGGCGACGGGCGAGCTCTTCGTCCGGGCTTTCAGGCACGGGGGAATCGGGATGCTGCACCAAAATGTTGGAGGGGCGATGCAGCACATCCAACTGCTGCTTGGTGGCGCCAAGCGCGCCATCCAGGTTCACCACATGGATCCACTCTGCGCCGAGTTGGGCCCAATGACGGGCCATCTCGGCAGGATCCTCGCCAAAGACCGTCTCGGCCTCTGGATCACCCTGCCGTAGACGCACACAGCGACCCTGCCGAAGGTCTATCGCTGGGAAAATAATCATACCCTTGCCAATTCTATGCGGGCGCCAGAAAGAGGAACCACAGATTCAAAATTGGCAATGAATTCGGTCTACACAATGCAGCCGCCTTCATCGCCGTCACAATCAGACTATCCAGACCATACGTTGGTGCGCCCATCGCCGTGCCGAAATCTGAATGATGGCAAGTCTATCACAGGCAATTGGCCGATGAACGTAACATCGCATCCCCGTTCACAACCGGATGTAACAACAGTGATCATGCGCGGCGGGGTGGGCGTGCCACCGGAGCAAAGTCCGAACAGCAGACGCATCTCATCCAAATCGACACAAGACAACGGATGCAAAGGAGAGCGTGCGCCACTCATCTACGTCCACGGTTTCTTTGCCGAGCAAGAAAGCGCGAAAGAGGCTGAGGGTCAGCCCGTGGCCCACCAGCGCAATCACACCCAGATCACCGTCCTTGCGCAGTTGATCGATACCTTGGCAAAAGCGGCTCAGTGCGTCGCGAGCCGCTTCCCATCCACCCGCGGCGTGCGTCGGCTGGCTGAAAGCCTCGGTCACCACGCGCAACATAGTCGCCCACCCACTCCCGCCCTCGCCGCAATTCGTCAAAGTGGGCGTCGCGACGAAGCGGCAGTGAACGCGACCGCAGGACGACATCAACTGTGGCCAGCGTCTTCGCCTCTGTACTCAATACAATTGTATCGACCGAAGACCAAAACGACGCGGCGGCCAGCTCCACGGCCTGTTGCTTTCCAAGGGGCGAAAGCGACCACTGGGTCGCGTCGCTGCTTCTATCCTGGATTGTCTGGGCGTGGGTGATCAAGTAGAGGAGGCGCGGCTTATCCGACATGCTCTGGCTGACCGTTGGCTACGACCATCCGCATGAAATTGGCCAGGATGCGCAGCCCAACGGTATGGCTCTTCTCGGGGTGAGGTTGGATCCCCCATGCATTTTTGTAGCGTACGATGCTGGGATAGTCCAATCCGTAATCGGTCGTTGCCAACACGGCCGTGCGGTCAGTGGCATCGCAATAATAGCTGTGGGCAAAGTAGGCATAGGCGCCATCCGGCACACCATCCAGAAGTGGATCGACTCGCTGCTGATGCAACTGGTTCCAGCCGATCTGCGGAATGCGCAGGCTATGCCCACTGCCATCGGGGGCCGCAGCCTCCTGGAATCGACGCACACAACCCGGAATGATGTGTAGTCCTTCGTGTTGCCCCATCTCTTCGCTCTCGTCAAAGAGAAGCTGCATCCCCACACAGATCCCCAGCAAAGGCAGACCAGCCTGAACCGCATCCAGCAATGGCGCGGCCAAATCCTGGCCGCGCAGGTTGTTCACGCTATCACCAAATGCACCCTGACCAGGTAATACCACGGCAGCCCAGCGAGT
Source organism: Caldilineaceae bacterium (assembly GCA_012032975.1). The sequence continues at coordinate 5,394 of JAAUPU010000113.1, forward strand.
AAGGTCGGTTGGACGGTCTACGATGTCCACGGCGATGCCCAGGGGGACGGCGACGCTTTCGAAGGCCTTGAAGACGCTGCGAAGATTGCCAACGCCATAGTCCAGGATGGCGATCATTGTCTGTCTACCTGAATGCTGAAGTTCCGGACCAGTGCGGGCGGAAACTGATTTTGTGCAGTTGCAGAGGTAAGCTTGCGGATCACAAACTCGGCGTGTTCAACTTCAACAGGGCCGAACTGGCCTTCTTGTGCCTGGCGGTCAAATTCGTCTTCATTCAACACCAGAACGCGACCTTCTGGGTCATGCCAAAGCGCCAGCGCCAGCGCCTTCGTCGAGAGAGCTGTGCCCGACCGCTTGAAGGATGTGCAGATCGGCACGAAGATACCTACACTCTCGCCTCGGTCGTCGAAATACTTCTCGACGAGTTGGTCTTCCTCTGTTATCCAGAAGCGAAACCAGACATAGCCAGGCGCACGTACAAGCGTCTGCTCGATGGAGGCGCTTGGGGCTTCGGGCGCCCATGTCGCCCGCTCGACCAACACATCGCTCAACCATTCAGAACGGAAATCGACCAGATGATCGGCTCGGCTCCAGTCACCGCTGGCGATCGTAGTTGGAAACTTCATGCAGGTAGCCAGGCCATTAAGACGACCGATCCTCTGGTGATGTAGAAGAGTGACTGACTCAATACTTTTTCACGACGGCGCGATACGCAGTAGGCTCGCGAAACTGGATCAACTGGCGATCTTCGCGCACGCTGCGCACTTGGTCCATATCGATTGTGGCAACTGCGTAGCCTTCGATGGCCTCATCCAACACTGTGTACACTTCAGCAGAGGGTCCGACCAACATGCTGTCGCCGGCGAAGCGCATGGTCGGCTCCTCGCCGACCCGGTTGGCGGCAGCCACGAAGATCGCATTCTCGCAGGCCCGGCTAATCACGTGAGCACGCCATGACTCTGCAAATTGGGCTTCCCAGTTTGCGCTGACAACCACCAGTTCTGCGCCTTCCAGCGTCAAGCTGCGCGCAGATTCCGGGAATGCCAGGTCGTCGCCAATGGTCAGACCAAAGCGACCCCATTCCGCATCGACATTGATAAAACGGAAGCCATTGCGAAAGACCTGTCGTTCCTCGCCAAGTAGATGCACCTTGCGGTACTCGGCAGCCACGTCGCCTTCAGGCCCCAGACAGACGGCGCCATTGTAGAGTATGCTTTCGACCTTTTCCTTGATGACCAGACCGAAGACAATATGGGTGCCAAAATCGTTGGCGCGCTTGGCCAGATAGTTGGTCGCATGACCGGGCACGCGCTCTGCCAGATCGGTCGCACGCAGCCCCAACTCCGCGCCCGTGTAACTTAACTCGGGAAAAACGATCAGGTCGGTATTATGTTCTGTGCAAATACGTTCGACATAATCACCCATCTTGCGCAAGTTGTCCTCGGGGTTTGCCAATATTGGGGCCATCTGCACCAACGCAATTGTGACTTCACGCGCCATGTTTCTTCTCCTGAGTTTTGCTTCTTGCGATGAATGTGCGCTGGCGATTGGCCCAGGCCAGCGAGATACGATCTGGTCTTGCGGGCGTCTGTGCCAAGCGTCTGTGTCGTGCGAAAGAGTCAATGGCACTTGGCCGACAGACGACTGGGGCGACGGATTTTTTCAAACGTCACCCAGTATAGCATAGCCCCAAGGATTCACCATTTATCCTGATTTACGTTACAATAACGGTCTGGCATTGGAGCCACAATGGCCTTCCGTTGTGGACGAATCATCGGATTGTGGTCGCGGAGATAGACATGGATAAGTTCATCAACTGGCTGCGAACGGCTTGGCTCGTGTTGGCCGTGGCCGCGGTCGTCATTGTGCTCGATCAGTGGTCGAAGGAGATTGTCCGTCAGACCATTGTGAAGTTCAGCTATATCGTTCCGGTTGAAGCGCTTGGCGAGTATTTCGTCTTTGAGCATGTCGACAACTACGGGGCAGCCTTTGGGATCCTGCAGAGTCAGGGGAATCTCTTTATCGTCATCGCCGCTGTAGTAGCCATCGCGATCTTGGTCTACGTGCGTTATCTGCCGACGGACCAGTGGATCGTGCGCGTATTCCTGGGTCTACAACTCGGCGGCGCAATCGGCAACGTGATCGACCGGATCAACCAGGGATATGTCACCGATTTCATCAAGATGGGTATTCCTGGCGTCTACTACTGGCCCAATTACAACATTGCAGACAGTGCAATCGTGATCGGGGTAATCGGGTTGGGCATCTACATCGTCTACGACGACGTTCGCCGCCAGCGCCTGGAGAAGGCTGCTGCCAAGCAAGCCGAG
>JAAUPU010000114.1 GCA_012032975.1 Caldilineaceae bacterium
GTCTTTGCTGGCGGCGCGAAGATCTATCTGCCGCTGATCGTGCGCTAGGCTCCCCATCGTCTTCTCAGGCGCAGATAATCGGCAAGCCGGTGATCTCACCACCACCGAGCGCCATACGCCGACTGCGCCTGAGAAGCCCGACGGAACAGAGCAAGGCTACTACCCACAGGCTTTGCTCTGATCTGTAAAACGGTGCAAAACGCATCGATGTAGAACAATTGAAGTGCACCAGAAAGGAACTGGGTGATCGGACCGGCGTAATTTATTGACATGGCAGTAGACGTTTATTTCATATTGTTAGCATCATTCTGAGGTCGGGCGAAAAATCCGATCTTTGGTCTGAACACCCGTTTTCCGATGGAGGATCGTAATGTTAGAAAGCAGAACTCTCGCGCGTGGATCGCGCGCACGCCGTTTGGCCAAACCAATGATTGTCCTCTTGGTTCTGGCATCGCTCTTTGCCCTGACCGTGGGCGTTGCCTTTGCCGGCAAGTCCACCCTGGGCGATTTTGTCTGGGATGACGCCAATGGCAACGGTGTCAAGGACAATGGCGAACAAGGCATCAATGGCGTGAAGGTGAATCTGTATCAAGATGGCGCAAATGGTCAGCCGCGCAACGGCATCATCACGCCAGCCGAGCTGATCAGCATGACCTTTACGGCCAACTACACGGGTAGCCCCGAGATCGATACGGACGGCTACTACAAGTTTGACATCGACGGCGCCGACCCCAACCCGCAGCTCTATCGGGTGGAGATCGACGACAGCAACTTCCTGCCCGGTGGCCCGCTCGAAGGCTATGTCTATACCGGTCAGAAGGCCGGCAATCCCTACAACGGACCTGAGCCGCGCGACGTGATCATCAGCGCCTCTCAGATCGACTATGAGGATGCCGACTTCCCATACTACAAAGCGCGGGCGCGCTTGACGCTGACGCCGGGGGAGGCAGCCAACCAACTGGGCGACCCCCATGTGTTGACCGTTACACTGGAGATCGACGACGCGACGTTGACGCCGCCGAATTTCCTGCCCGCGGCTGGCCAGAATGTCACTGTGACCATCGTCAGCGGTCCAGGCAGTCTGACGCCTGGCAGTGGCGTCTGTGTCACCAATGGCAGCGGTCAGTGTACGGTCACGCTCAACAGCGCTGTCACCGGCACGACTTCTTTGAGCGCGTTTTGGACTGGCGTGGTCAGCAGCACGGCCATCCTTTCCGCCACCAGCGACTCCAATACAGGCACCGGCACCCCTGATCCGTCTGTCAAGCGCTGGGTGGATGCAGAGTTGACGCTGGAACCGGCTGCCGCGGCCAATCAGGTGGGCGACCCCCACGTGATGACGGCCACGCTGCGTTTCGACAAGGGTGACGGCAGTGGCTTCCAGCCCGCACCCGATGGCCAGATTATCACAGGCACGGTCATCAATTCGTCGGGCGCCAATGGTGTGCTGAACTCGCCGACCTGCACAACAAGCGGCGGCACAGGCACCTGTCAGTTGATCCTGAATGCCACAGCGCCCGGTCTCAGCTCGGTGACCGCAGCGTGGAACGGTCTGGTTTCAACCCCGGTCGGCAGCGCAGTCGCGGACGACACCAGTGCTCCCGCCCTGAAGCGGTGGGTCGATGCCCGGTTGATCCTCTCGCCCCAACAGGCGGCCAACCAGGTAGGCGATCCTCACACCGTTACCGCTCAGTTGCAATATGACAACGGCGATGGACTCGGCTGGGTGGCTGCCCCTGCCGGTCAAACCGTCAACTTCACCGTGACCAACTCGCTGGGTGCTACCGGCGTGCTCACCGCCACCAGCTGCGTCACCAACGGCAGCGGTCAATGTTCGGTGGTGCTGAACTCGACCACGACCGGCCTCAGCTCGGTCAGTGCGGCCTGGAACGGCTCGATCTCGACGCCGCAGGGTTCGGCATCGGCTTCGGCCCAGGGCGACACCGATACAAGCACGCCCAACACCGCGGATCCGTCTGTCAAGCGCTGGGTGGATGTCCGGCTGAACCTGACACCGGATCTGGACTCCAATGCCATCAACGATCCCCATACCTTCACCGCCACGCTGGAGATCGACGACGGCGATGGCACCGGCTTCCAGCCGGCCAGCGGTCAGTCGATTCTCTTCACCAAGAGCGGCGCAGGTTCGGCGCCGTCCCCCAATCCCTGTGTCACCAATGGCAGCGGGCAGTGCACGACGGTAGTGAACTCGGCCTCGCCGGGTACCACAAACCTGACGGCCACGTGGAATGGCTCTATCAGCCCGAGTGAAGGGGTGGTCACGATCACAAATCTGACCGATGGCGCCACCAAGGTCTGGGTGAACCCCAACTACATCATTGTCAAGCAGTTGAACACACCCAATTCTGTGGTGATCAACCAGCCCATCAGCTTTACGATCTTCATACAGAACACTGGGAGCGTCACCATCACCGCACTGCCATTGCGCGATACATATAACTCTAGCTATCTGCAATTCGTAAGCGCAACGCCGGGCCAGGACAGCCAGAGCGCGATCGGCAGCACTGGTGTAATCACCTGGAGTGATTTGACGGTGAGTCTTGGTGACATTGCTCCTTCCCAGATCAAGTCCGTGATCGTCAACTTCATCGGCATCTCGGACACGACCACACTCACAGAATCGCCTTGTAGCGTTTCTGATAGTACGTGTAATGTGGCGAGGTCCCAAGGCGGCGAAGTGGACCCAGATGGCCCGGGACCAATCCCACCCGTGCCCCTGCCTCCCAAGGAAGATAGCGAGCCAGTTCAGATCATCAACCCGACTGCCGTGACCCTGGTCGATCGCGTCGCCTCCAAGCTTTCCGCTACCAGCGTCATGCTGGCGTGGGGCACGACCACAGAAGCGGACATTCTGGGCTTCAACATCAAACGGTATGACGCCAGTGGCAATGTCGTGCAGGTGAACGACGCGACCATTGCCGCAACCAACTCCGGTTCGCCCAGCGGCGCAAGCTATAGCTTCATCGATAATAGCGCCGTCAAGAACACGAACTACACCTATGAACTGGAGGTGTTGACCGTTGATGGCGCCGAATCAGCCTTGCTGGGTCGGGTCTTCACGGGCAGCTTCACCATCTACCTACCGCTGACGACCCGCTGACGTTTCTTGATCAAGTAGATGCGGACGTAAGCACTGCTAGACCTTGGCGAGGGTGTGTTCAAATAGGGTGTGGTGGGAGCGTCGCCGACGCTCCCACCACGGGCCGCGAATGGCTGGCCCGCATGAACCCTTTTTGGATGCACCCTCGTTTTGGGCATCGCGGGTTGTATCGGCGAGAAGAGAAGGCCTCTGCCAGACTCTTTTGTTCAATGACGAGGATTGTGTGAACCTTTTCCGACCCTTTCTTGGCGCGATCTCCTGTGGGGTCTTTGGCGCCATACTCATCATGCTGTTCTGCCCGGGCCATACGCAGGCGGCATCCCTGGAAGCGCGTGCATCGGCGCCATTGGCAGCGACCCTTTCTGCTGGCGGACCGATTACGCCGACCTACTGGACCCCTCCGACGCCGTCCTATCGTGTGTACGTCGAGGCGGACGGTGTCTATTCTATGAGCTTCAGCTATCTACAGGCGGCAGGTCTGCCTGTTGATACGCTCGATCCCCGCACCTTCCAAATGTTCTATATGGGCCGCGAGATGGCCATCAGCGTGACCGGCGACAACGATGCCAGCTTTGAGCCTGGGGAGAGCGTAATTTTTTATGGGCGTAGCGTGGATTCGCTCTATTTTGAGGGGCGTCTGCCGACCCACAAATATACGAAACAGAACGTCTACTGGTTGACCTATGGCAACGTGGCCGGTGCAAACGCCAAGCGCACCGATCTGACGCCCAAGGATGGATCCGTTGGGGGCACCCCCGCCGGACCCTATCTGGAAACCCTCCATTTCGAGCAGCAAACACTGTACGATTCCTACTATCCCAGATATGGCTACGCAGTCTTTGATCCGGCGGATGATCATTGGTTCTGGCGCAAGCTCCAGGTTTTTGGTATCCCTGGTGCGCCGACAACCGGCAACGGCGGCGCACAACAGATTTCGTTCAATGCATCGAATGTCGCGACCGGTGCATTTTCGGCCACGGTATCGGCCCATGTGGTCGGCGGTGTAGACAGCATCCACGGTCTGCGCTTGAAACTAAACGGGACGACGGTCTTTGACGACAACGCATCCTGGCGGGAGTTCGAGCCATTTACGGGCAGCGCGCAGGTCGATCCAAGCCTGGTGGTGAATGGCGCCAACAATGTGCTGCTCGAAATCTACAACGTAGACTATTTTCTCGGCCAGAACTATACGGACTGGGCGGAGGTTGCCTATTACCGCCATCCTGTGGCCCAAGCCGGTATCCTGACGTTTGATGGTGAAACAGCCGCAGGACCGTGGCGCTATGCAGTCAGTGGCTTCAGCGCCAACGACATACGCGTCGATGACGTGACCGACCTGCACAACGTGCAAAGCGTTGCCAACTTGGCCATCACCGGGGAGCGGGACATATACGGTCGCGTTTGGCGACGGCGCCTCAGGTCGTCGCTATGTGGCCTATCAATCCACCGCCATCACGCAGCCGGTGGCCATCGAGCTGGTCGCACCGCTGAGCTCTGCCCACACGCCGGTCGATCTTCTGGCGCCGGGCAACGCGGCGGATTGGATCGCCATTACCCATCGCGCGTTCTGGGACGAGATGCTGCCGTTGACCGACTATCGGGATCGAATCTACCGCGTGGCTCAAGTCGATGTCCAGTCAATCTACGATCAGTTCAATGGCGGCATGTTGAGTTCCGAGGCGATCCGCGATTTTCTCGAATATGCCCACGCCAACTGGCAGCGTCCGGCGCCCCGCTTTGTCTTGCTAGGTGGCGGCGGTGTCAGCGACATGCGCAACTATCTGGGCAACAGCAAGCCTACCTATGTGCCGACGTTTATCTATCCGGCGGACCCAATCCTGGGTGAGACTGCCGCAGACAATCGCTTCGTAGCCTTTGGCGATGCAGATATCCTGCCCGATATGAGCATCGGTCGCTTCCCAGCCTACTATGAGTCCGAGATCACGACCATGGTCAGCAAGACCATCAGCTATGAGTCGACGCCCACGTTCAACGACTGGAATCAAAACATCTTGATGATCTCCGACGACCTGGAAGGCGGCGGCGGCAATTTCTACAATTTCTCGGACACGCTGATCTACGACTATGCCGAGCATGATCCGTCCATCAAGTTCCTGCCCGAGCCGTACACTGGGACCAAGGCGTATTTGGGTGACACCTGTGACCCGGTGGGCAATCCAAGCCCAGCCAGCGGCTGCCAATCGTTCATCGTAAACGAGATCAATGAGGGCGCGCTGATCGTCTCCTATGTAGGTCATGCCTTGAAGGACAAGTGGGCGACCGAAAGCCTGATGAACGCCAGCATGGTCAGCCAGATGACCAACAGCGACCGTCTGTCTATCTTTCTGGCCATGGCCTGTTTTGAAGGATTCTTCCACGAGCCACCGCTCAATTTCCGCTCGCTGGCAGAACGGTACATGATCCATGAAGGCGGCGGCGCGGTGGCCAGTTGGTCGCCCACCGGTTTTGGCGTCGCCACTGGCCATGACTGGCTGGAACAGGGGCTGTTCATTGCCCTCTTCACAGATGGCGTATTGCAACTGGGCGAAGCGATGAAGCAGGCCAAGTACTATATGGACGAGCACGCGCCGCCCAACAAATATGACGATCTGATCGACACCTTTAATCTCTTTGGCGATCCGGCGTTGACCGTGCAGGGGTATATTGCACCGACGGCGGTGGATATGGCAGGGATGACGGTCGCATTCGAGGATGGTGGTGTGCGGGTGAACTGGCAGACAGCCAACGAGGTCGAGTTTCTAGGCTTCAACGTGATGCGTAGCGAGCGACCAGATGGCGGCTTTGTCAAGCTCAATGGCGATCCCATTCTGGCGGTAGGCGGCGGATCGACAGCGTCGAATCCGTATAGCTACTGGGACTCCACCGCCGAGGCCGACAGGAGTTATTGGTACCGACTTGAACTGCTGAATCTGGACGATTCTCGATCGATCTATGGTCTGACCAAGGTAGATCCTGTTGCATCCCACTTTTCCATCTATCTGCCTCTGGTCACCCGTTGAAATTGCACAATATCTGCGCCAATTTGCGCTTGACGATCTGGCGAAGGGGTGTCAAGCTAGTGTAGATGGACCGGACGGTCCGGCAGCATGACAGCGATGTCGTTGCCGCCAACACCCAAGTTGCGTAGTCTTTGTAGAATTGGCGAATCCAACCCAATCATCATGAAACGATACCCAAAGTTCTTCACCCTGCTTCTCGTGCTCTGTTTCTTGCTGCCACCCAGAGTGGCCGCGGCGCAAGGGGCGCAGCCGACGCAGAACGCTAGCGCGGTGCTTGAATTGTTGCAATCTGATGCCGATAGAATCGTCCTGGAACTGTATACGCCAGACTACGTGCTTGAGGAAGCCGTCGGCGTTGATGGGCCTTGCCAGCGTATCCTGGTGGAGGGATTGGATCAGAGCGCGACCGTTGGCGCGCCTCAAGTTCCACTCCGAGTGGCACTCCTTGGCGTGCCAGCTCAGGCCGATATTTCCATTCATGTCACGCCGCTGGAGAGCGCCCAAATTGCCAACGGCTTTCGTCCATGCCCCGCACCCGAGGCTGCGACCGAGGAGGGCGAGGCGGGTCTGCTGCGAGCTGTGGAACGAGATGTGTCGGCCGACCCAGCTGTTTATGGGGATGACCAGCTTTTTCCGAAACAGGCGGCTGCGCTCCACGACGCAGGTTTTATGCGCAGTCAACGGCTGGCGCGGGTGGAGATCTATCCCTTCCAGGTAAGGCCCCGAGAGGGCGCGCTCCTACACCATAGCCGGGTGCGGATAGAGGTGCAATTCGGCGCGGGGTCAGGCGCCATCGCATCTGCTGCGGCGACAGAAAACCTTGCGCCTGAAGATGCGGCCTTCGAACAGGTCTTGGCGGGTTCGCTCCTGAATTATGCCACTGCACGCAGTTGGAGAGGCGCACCGTTGGAGATCGCGGAGGCGACCGCCTGGCGACCGCCGCTGAACGCCTACCGGGTGGCCGTGGACAAAGAGGGACTCTATGCGCTCTCGTACGAAGCTCTCGCTGCTGTCGGTTTGGTTTCTGGTTCGATGTCGCCGGCGCTTTTCCATATGCACTACGACGGCGGCGAGATCGCGATTGGCATCACCGGCGCGGAGGACAACTCTTTTGACCCAGGTGACCAGATTCTCTTTTACGGTCAAGCCGTCGCCGAGAAATATACCCGAACCAACATCTACTGGCTCTCCTACGGCGGGCAGAATGGCAAGCGCTTTGCGTTGCGAAATGAAGCAGCCCCCAATGCCGCGACTGTGACCAGCTACCTGGAGACGGTGCGCCACGAGGTAAACCGCTCCTACGTCTCGTCGCTTCCCAAGGAGCCTGGCTATGACCACTGGTACGAGGGCAATATCACCGCACTCGGCGCCGGCGCCAGCGCCCACAAAGAGATCACATTTGCCCTCGACCAGCTTGCACCCACCACGGCCAGCGCTACCTTGAAGGTCGCATTGGCGGGCAATGTCAAGTCGACCCACCATATCCGTCTGCATGTCAACGGAACTGTGGTCTATGATGGCAGCTGGGTTGGACGCACCTATACGACGCTGGCGGCAACCTTCGACCCGGAC
>JAAUPU010000115.1 GCA_012032975.1 Caldilineaceae bacterium
GTTGCATAGGGGCGATTGGCGATGATTGCTGCGGCTTGCTGGGGCCTATGCCTGGCAAGGTCTCCAACTCGCTGACAGAAGCCGTGTTGACGTTGACAAGCCGACCAAAGGCACGGCGCGCGGGATGCGAAAAAGCGGCCGAAAGCTGGTCAGCCCCAGCATCTGTTCAAGCATGACCACCCCGTTGAGCACCGCATAGGTAATCAGGAAAAACATGGTCATCAACGGCGCGATGCTGTTCAAGCCGCCGCCGCTGATGCCAAAGAGCAACGTCGCCAACCCCACCAACCCCGTCACCAGCATCGCCGGCCGCGGTTCGCCGCTGGCCGTCTCGCGTGCGAGCCAGGAACTGAATGGCACAACGTCGTGGGCGGCCATGGCCTGCAACACGCGCGGCGCCCCGACCAGCGAATTCAGCGCCGCCGAGAAGGTCGCAGCCAGGATGCCTGCCTGCACGGCCCAGCCAAACGCGGCCTTTTCCACCATGATTGTGAAGTTGGTGATCAACTCTTGCGGTGTGGCCACCACAGAGCACCAATAGGCCAAGCCCATATAGACGAGAAAGCTGACCACGATGGCCGCCATCGTCCACGTGGAATGCTGCGTCGTGGTGTCGCCAGCGTGCCGGACAAATTGACGCCGGCCAGGACCCCGGTCACCGCGGGGAAAAAGACGGCGAAGATGACCCAAAAATTGCCGCTCTCAAAGGAGCCGATCGGCTGGGGCGTGTAGACCGCGCCGGGGTCGCCAAAGCGCGGAAAGACGCCGAGCAGGATCGAAAAGAGCGAAAACAGTACGATCAGCAGGATTGGGTAGCGGATGCGTGCGGCCAGTCCCACGCTGGCAAAGGCGACCAAACAGCAGATCGAAAAGATGACCAGAAGCACAACCAATTCTGGGTGGGTCGGAAAGACCGAAAGCCAGCCTTCGCTAAAGGCAAAGATGTAGAAAGCCACCGAGATCGACTGGGCGAGGTAAAAGGGCACGTTGACGCTGCCGCCCACCTCCAGCCCCAACGATTGGGAGATGATCGAGAACGAACCGCCCGCGCCGACACGGATGTTGGTGGCGACCGTCGAGATCGACAGGCCGGTGCAGAAGGTGATCAGGTTGGCCAACAGGATGATCGCCCACGCACCCAACAGCCCCGCATTGCCCACCACCCAACCTGTGCGCAGATACATCACCGCGCCCAGGATGGTGAGCAAGGTGGGGAGGAAGACACCGTCGAAGGTGCCGAACTTCGTGGCCGCGCCGTTGCGGGCTTCCGGCGGATTGGAGCCGCGCTTCACACGTTGAAACAGGCTATTTATTCGTTGCATCGTGGGAATTTTCGATTGGAGGTTCGGGTCTGTTTTTTGGCCGGAATGCGGCGATTACGCATCGGGAATGCGCTTCCCATCGTCGCTCACCGGCAAAGGATTCGCCTCCGGCCTTGCCGCTTGCCACGGCCAACGGCCGTCGATCTCCACCATCAACGACCAGCCGAGGAAGATCCGGATGATCACCAGTAACCCCAGCACAGAAACGCTTTCCAGCGTCGTTTCCAGTGCGACTGTCTTGATGATGTCGGCGGCCACCAGGATTTCCAACCCGAGCAGCAGTGCATGACCCAGCGTCGCCTTGTAGTTGGCGAAGCGTTCGTCCGTGCCATGACGGGCCTTAGAAAGGTGGCGAATATAGCGGAATAGACCAAAAAAGACGGCGAGGACGATGATCGTCACCGCGATCACTTCGATCACAAGCGCGACCAGTTCGATGATGTTGAGGATGTTTTGCTCGGCTTCGTGAAACATTGGCTACGATTCTAGCGTGAAGGGTGAAGCTGCTTGTCCCGTGTACACAAGTCCCATATATCCAAAAGAGTATGCTACATACTCAAAAGAGTATGCTACTCCCCGGTGCTTGTCAACCGCACCCAGGATCGATTCAGAGCCATCGCGTCAAAATGGACGGCCTCTGGTAGGTAACGCACATTAGACCCCATCGCGTGGACGGTTCATGGCCGCACCCCTGGCTGGGAATCTCGACGCGATGGCCCTGGCAACGCTGTGAGTTGGCATGGACGGGATACGGACGCTATAATGGACGCTGTCTGAATCCAATCTCTGCATCCGCTGATCCCCCTGCTGCATGGCGACCATGACAAGCCGAGTAAAGACAAATCTCATGGCTGATCAACCTGCCCACCCTACCCCCAAACCCTCCTTTGCGATCCACACTATCGGCTATGGGGGTCGTACGATGGACGAATTTCTCGCCGTGTTGCAGCAATACGCAGTCGACTATTTGATCGATGTGCGCACCTCACCCTATTCGCGATACAAGCCAGAGTTTTCTAGAGCCGTGTTGGAGAAGGCGCTTGCCAGCCACAAGATTCGCTATGTCTATATGGGTGACTTGTTGGGTGGTATGCCCGCTGATCCCGACTGTTTTACCGATGGCAAAGTCGATTATGCCAAAATTCGACAAACGACGCCCTATCTGAACGGCATAGAGCGGCTGCGGCACGCCCATGACCAGTGCCTTCACGTTGTGTTGATGTGTAGCGAAGGCAAACCGGAACAGTGCCATCGCAGTAAGTTGATCGGCGAATCTCTGACTCAAAAAGACATCCCCGTGCTGCATATTGATGAGGAGGGCCGGTTGTGTAGCCATGCGGAGATCATCTTCCGACTTACCGATGGACAACTCAGCCTCTTTGGCCAAACCACATTTACCTCTCGCAAGCGCTACGGACCAGTCGAAGGAGACGATGATGGAATGTAAAATCATGACCATTGGAGTCTATGGGAGCAGTGAGCGCGCCTTTTTCAAGACGCTGACCAATGCAGGCATTGATACATTTTGCGACATTCGTGCACGTCGCGGCGTGCGCGGCTCCGAGTATGCCTTTGTCAACAGTAAGCGCCTCCAAGCGCGGTTGGCGGAGATGGGCATCCGCTATATCCATCGTCGCGATCTTGCCCCCAGCAAGGCACTGCGCATACAACAGAGCGAACACGACCGCGCAGAGCGGATCAAGAAGCGAGATCGCTTGGGTCTCAGCCCGGGTTTTGTTACGGATTATAGAGAGGAATGTCTGACCGATTTCGACAGCCAGGCGTTTCTGGATAGCCTGGGACAGGAAGCCCAGGTTATCGTTTTCTTCTGTGTAGAACGGGAAGCGGCTGCCTGTCATCGGTCGCTGTTGACCGAGCGGTTGAGTCAGGATTTGGGTTTGAGCGTCGAGCACATCGTGATCTGACAATACTGCAGGCCGGTTCCATTGTGGTCCATCACGATGGTTTTCTTGAATGGTGTTAATCCCCTGATTGCATTCAAAGGAGCTGGCATGGATGTTTGGATCGTAGCCAAGACGCGGCGGGGCACGCGGGCCTGCATTGGCGCCATCACTGCCGACGGGCAAAGTGTGCGGCTGGTAGCGGCCAACCAGGAAATCGACCCACGTGCTGGCATGGACTATGCGGTCGGTCAGACCTGGGATGTGGACATCAGACCGGATCGCACCGTCCAACCGCCACATGTCGAAAATGTGTTCGTCTTCAGCAAAAAGCGGCGACCCAACTTCAATGACATCGAGCAGATCATTGAGCGCCACATGCCACCGAGGTGCGGCGGACCAGAGCAACTCTTCGACGGCCTCTGTCAGACCACGAATGCAGGCGCACTTTTCCTTGCGGAACGAACGGGCATTCCCGGCTACAGCACCATGTTCTGGCGACCGGACCAACCGCTTCCTCTTGACCGCACAGGCCAGCGACTGCGCTACCGTTACCCATTGTCCGGGGGCGGCTGTACACTCACTTATGTCGGCTTTCAAGAACCTTTGCCTGTCATTCCGGCGGGAGCGTTGTTACGCGTATCGCTCTCCCACTGGTGGCGACCTCCAGAGATGCCGAATGGCGAACTGCGCTGTTATGCGCAGCTTTCAGGTTGGTTTTGAAAGACGAACCTGGGCTACCTCCAACGATTGAATCGACTGAATTTGAAAGACCGACTATGGATCAGGCCCGAAGCACACTCAAGCAGGTTTTCGGCTACGACTCCTTTTTGCCCGACCAGGAAGCGGTCATCGCCAATGTTCTGAATGGCCGCGATACATTGGTCATCATGCCCACCGGCGGTGGCAAGTCGCTCTGTTATCAATTGCCCGCGTTGCTCTTCGATGGGCTGACCGTCGTGGTCTCGCCGCTGATCGCGCTGATGCAGGACCAGGTCGCACAACTGCGCGAGGTCGGCGCGCCGGCCGCGTTTCTCAACAGCACGTTGATGGAGCGTGACTATGTCGCCACCATGCGTCAGGTGGAGAGCGGCGAGATCAAGCTGCTCTATCTCGCGCCGGAAACGTTGCTGCGACCGGAGACGCTGCAACTGCTTGACCGCAGCAAGGTCAGCGCGATTGCCATCGACGAGGCCCACTGCATCTCGTCGTGGGGTCACGATTTTCGACCTGAGTATCGTCAACTGCGCAGCGTGCGCGACCGCTATCCCCACGCGGTCTGTATCGCCTTGACCGCAACCGCCACAGAACGGGTGCGCGATGACATCCGCCAGAGTCTGGACATTGCCGCGACCGATCAGTTTATCTCCAGTTTTGACCGACCAAACCTGCAGCTTGCCGTCCAACCCCGTCTCAACGGGCTGGCGCAGGTGATCGGTTTTCTGCAAAATCACAGTGACCAGTCGGGCATAATCTACTGTTCCACACGCAGGCAGGTGGACACCCTCACCGCGCAACTCAGCGGTCAAGGGTGGTCGGTTCTGCCCTACCATGCTGGCCTGGATTCGGCCACGCGCCGGCGCAGCCAGGAGCGTTGGGTGCGCGACGAGGTGGCGATCATGGTGGCGACGGTGGCCTTTGGCATGGGGATCGACAAGTCCAACGTGCGCTTCGTGCTGCACTACAATCTGCCCAAGAATCTGGAAAGCTATTACCAGGAGATCGGTCGCGCGGGCCGCGACGGACTGCCATCGGATTGTCTGCTGCTCTACGCGCAGAGCGATGCCAGCACGATCTACGGATTTATCCAACAGGGGGCCGAATCTGAGCGGGCCGGCGCGATCTTTCGCTTGCAGGCCATGACCCGCTATGCCGCTGCGATCGAGTGCCGGCGCGTGCCCTGTTGGCCTACTTCTCCGAGAACTACACCCCGCCCTGCGATGCCTGCGACAATTGCCTCAACGAGGATGCCGGCGCGGCTTTGGTTGATGTGACGGTCGAAGCCCAGAAATTTCTCTCTTGTATCTACCGCGTCACACAGCACACCAATCAACGGTACGGCGTGACTGTCATTGTGGATGTGCTGCGCGGCTCCAAAGCCAAGAAGATCCTGGAGAATGGGCTGGAGAGGGTATCAACCTACGGCATCGGCATGGAGCATTCCGCCGCGGACTGGAAGCACCTGGCCCAGCAATTCATCAGCCAGCGATTGATCGACCAGGATATGGCCTATGGCAGCCTGACGTTGACCGAGCAGGGCTGGCGGCTCTTGAAGGGTGAAGTTACGGTGAAGGCGTCGATGCCGGAAGAGCCATCGGCCGCAAAACCGCGCGGCGTCGAACTGGGCGGCGACCCGATTCTGTTCCAACGTCTGCGCGGTCTACGCCGTGAACTGGCCTCCGCGGCCGATGTGCCGCCCTACATCGTCTTCTCCGACCGCGCCCTGGTGGACATGGCCATCCGCTACCCGCGCAACGAGCGGGAATTCCTGGCCGTCAACGGCGTGGGGCAGGCCAAGCTCGAACGATACGGCGCGCAGTTTCTGGGGGAAATCCGCGCCTATTGCGAGGAAAATTCGATCCCACCGGCCAAGCAATGGTCGCCGCCAACGCCGATGGGCGGCAACCCCGACGGCAAGGTGCGCCGTTTCCAGGAGGTGGGCGAGCTATTTGTCGCTGGCCATTCCATCGCCGACCTGCAAGAGATGTACGGCGTCAAGCAGTCTACGATCATCGGCCATTTGGTCAAGTATCAGATGGCGGGTGGCGCGGTGGATGCGGATCGCGTGTTGGCCGTTTCTGTCGCAACGCCCGCGGAGCGTGTGGCCGTCTTTGGCCATTTTGATGAGCTGGGCGCAGTGCAGCTTTCTCCGGTTTTCGAGGCATTGGGGGGAGCCGTTGCGTACGAGGAATTGCATGTGCTTCGCTTGGTCTATCAGGCCAGGGTGACGCGGTAGGCGGGTGGCCAACCTTTCGCCACAGTCGGATGGAGATCGTTGAATAGACATTATTCAATAGATATTGAAAAAGAGACCCCGGGTTCCGCCAGAATCCGGGGTCTCTCCATTCTGCTATGGGTGATCAGACGCCGTGCCTATAGCGCGTCCACCACTTCTTTCAGCGCCGCTACGCCCAATTGCGGGCTGGAAAGCACGGGCACAATCTTTTCCTCCGGCGACAGCGAATCGACCACTCGCGCCATGGATGCCTGGGCCAGCACCACCACGTCAACCTGGCTCATCAACCCCGAAAGCCCCTCGCGCACCAGACGGTCATGGGTGACTGTGTCCCCAGAGACGACCGCATCGAACGCCCCTTCGCAGAGCACGGTGACGATCTCTATCTGCACGCCTTGGACAGTTGCGCGTGCCTCGACCAGCGCCACTGTGGGCGTCAGGGTCGTTGGCAACGTGGCGATCACGCCGATGCGACCGCGCTGGGCGACGGCCAAACGCACGGCCTGGTCGGCCATGGCCTGGTCGATGCGCAGCACCGGTGTGTTGACCAGCGGTCGCGCCGCTTCCACCGCCGGCCCGATGGACGAGCAGGTGACCAGGATTACATCCGCGCCAGCAGCCTCCGCCGATTCCAGATAACCAGCCAACCGGCGGGTGGTGGTGGGCGTCACTTCGCCGGCGGCGATCGTGTTCTTGAGCAAGCTCTCGTCCACGATGTTGAAAAACTCGACGTCAGGCATGGCCGCACGACAGAGTTCGGTCAGCGTGGGCGCGAGCATGGAAGCGGTATGGATCAGGGCAACGGTCGTGGTCATGGTTCACCTCGTCTTGGTTGATGGACTGGCTGGATCGGTCAGAATAACCCGATTCCTGTTCTGCAAGCTCTGTGACTCACCGTCTCATCTATTCTACCACGTTGAACAGTTCCCCCGCACTGCGACCCCACACTTCAGGAAAGTACATCTGCTCGGCATAAACAGGCAGCACACGGTACTCGCCCGGCAAGCTGGCGCGCGCCTGGAAGGTGTATTGATAGGCGCCCGCTGGTAGATAGGTGGCGAAGAGCGCCACCTTTTCATCGCGGATGTCGGTGCTGGTCGGCAGCCAGTAGCGCCACCACTCCTGGGGAATGGCTGGCTCGTCAATGGGTGCAAACTGAGGACCGTCGAACTCGGAACTGGTCGTGGCCAGGCTGGTGTCGATCGGCTCCACGCCGGCCGGGATCGGCACCTCCACCAGCAGGTGGTGGAGATCGGTCGGCGCCACGATGTTCACCGTCACGCTGATCACATCGCCCACCGCGGCCCGGTTGCTTGCCTCGCCGTTGACATGGAAGCGGCGGTCCACCACCACGCCCCGGTCGCGGGCGTCCACGGCCAGCGCATCCAAGTAGTAGCGCAGGTGGGTGGTGTAGTAGAGCTGGCCTGGCCCGTCGCCCCGCTCGAAGCGCAGCACGTTGGCTTGGTCGCGCAGCAGGTCAGCGACCGAGGTGCGCAATTCTATCTGCTCGGTCAGGTTC
>JAAUPU010000116.1 GCA_012032975.1 Caldilineaceae bacterium
GCCAGCAGCACGCCCCAGAATCTCCTCCGCCTCTCCATCGGTCTGGAACACCCCTCCGATCTGATCGCCGACCTCGACCAGGCGCTGGCTTGAGCGTGGACCTGACCTCTGCCCTCCTGCTTGCGCCGCACTGCGCGACACCCGAGGTTGTTTCGTTCGTGGGCGGCGGCGGCAAAAGCTCGGCGATGGCGCGCCTGGCCGATGAACTGACCGCCCGCGGTCGACGCGTGGTGGTTACCACCACAACCCATATTGCCGAGCGACAATCGAATTGGTTCGGTCCACTCATCGAGATGCGCGGCGAGTTGGTGGACTACGCGCTTGTGACCACGGCTCTCGATACTGAGGGGAAGTGCCTTATCGCACAGGCGACGCATGGCGGCAAGCGCATGGGCATCAAGCCCGACCAGGTGGACGCACTCGTGACCGCGGCCGCAGATCTGGCATTGGACGCAGTGCTGATCGAGGCAGATGGCAGCCGCGGCTTGCCGGTCAAGGCGCCTGCTGCACACGAACCAGTCATACCCGACTGCACGACCCTTCTCGTCTCCGTGCTTGGCCTGGATGGGATCGGCGCTCGTCTTGACGAGACCCATGTTCATCGACCCGACATTCTCCGCCGTCTGCTGGGTCTACCCTCAGCCGATCTAGAGGTTCGTCTCGCGCCGGCCATGGTCGCCCAACTGCTGACCGACGACCGGGGCGGGGCGAAGTCAAAGCCGAGCGGGGCACGCCAGCTATGTCTGCTCAACAAAGCGGACAATGCCCCGCGCAGATGGATGGCCAGGCTGGTCGCGCATCGTCTGGTAGAGGCGGGTTACCCCTCTGTCATCGCCGCGCTTGGTCTTGAAGATCGCGAGCGAGACGTCGAACGCTGGGCGCCGACTGCCGCGGTCGTGCTCGCGGCCGGGCAAGCGCAACGCATGGGCCGGGCCAAGCAGTTGGTGGAGATCGACGGCGTTACATTGTTGGAGCGTGCGGTGCGCGTGGCGTTGCAGAGCAGTGCGCAGCAGGTGATGGTGGTGACGGGTGCGCATGCTGAATCTGTGAGGCCGTTGCTGCTGGATTTGCAGAGGCGCGCCGATGGTCGCCTGCGCCATGCACATAACCCCAACTGGGCGTCGGGTCAGGCAAGCAGCGTGGCCGCTGCCATCGGCGCCTTGTCGCCCGCTTTTGGCGCGGCTATCTTCTTGCCGGTTGACCAACCGTTTCTAGAACCGCTGCTCCTGCGGCGGTTGGCGCAGGGTTGGAGACAAGGCGCGCAGCTGGTTGCACCCATGGTCGATGGCGAAATACGCGGCGCGCCGGCGCTCTTCGATCGGGTCTTCTGGCCGGCGCTCAACAGCCTGACCGGCGACGTTGGCGGCAAGTTGCTCCTGCGCCAACATCGCGACGCGGTGGTTGCCGTGGAGGCAGACGCCACCTGGCTGCGCGACATCGACACGCCCGCAGATCTGGACGGTCTAAACCCGTTTCTCGAAGTCCAGCCACGCGGGCATGGGCCTGAATCCAAGCTTCAAGTTTAGCTGATACATCGGGTTGTTCTCTTCGTTATCGGTGGAGATGTAGCGCGCGCCCACCGAACGTGCGAAGTCGATGGTCGGCAACTTGACCGCGGTGGCGATGCCGCGACGGCGATGGCTGCGGGCGACCCCGGTCAACCCCACATAGATCTTCAGCGGATTGGCATTGCTGGTCCAGAGATTGCTCAGCCCCACGCATTCGCCCTTCTCCACAGCGATAAACCAGCCATCGGATCGAAAGTTTGGGTGGATGAACTTCTTCTCGAACTGCTCGAATGGTGGGCGGGTCGGCGCATCTAGCGACGGCATATCCTGGTCGATCTCCCATTCCAGCTCGTAAAGTCGGCGCTTCCAGTCCGGGTCGCGGCTTATAAGCTCTGTGAGAGTGACGATCTCAATGCCTTCGCCACGCAACTTTTCCATGATTCCCTCAAAGGGTGCGGGGTCGAACTCGTTGATGTCCAGCTCCGAGCGCGGATAGCGCATCGTCTGGGCAAAACCATTCTGCTGAAGAAATTCGATGCGGTCAGGTTGGTCCTCGCGTGCGTCTGACACGAACTTGACCGGACGCGGTTCGCGCGCAAACAACTGATCCATGGCAAAGTCGTAGAAGAGGCGCTCCAACCCGTCGGCGGCATAGCTCGGGTGGATCGTGACATCCACACCATACTTCCCTGGCTGATGAGACCATGAAATCTCATAGAACGAGCCGGTCGCGACGAGTTTCGCCTGATTTTCGATCACGAAGCGGCGGTGCAGATATTGGGGATCCCGGTGGGTATCGTTGTGCTTCCAATTTTCCACTGTGCTTGGATCGTCCGGCCAAGCTGCGTTATAGACAGCGACGACGGATTCATATTCGGCGTCGGTGGGTTCAAATGGACGAATGGTATACATGGTTGACTCCGTGTATGGTTCAGGAAGCCAGTCGCTTCTCATAGATGACTGAGGCTGGCGTCGTTGTGAAACCCAGCCGGATGTTGATGCCGAGCATTGGATTGTTCTCCTCGTTTTCGGTCTCGATCCGCTCTGCGCCGCGCTGCTGGGCAAACTCGATGGCACGTAGTTTCATCGCCAGTGCCAGCCCCTGACGCCGGTGTGCGCGCGAGACACCGGTCAAACCGGTGTAAAGTTTCTTGGGATTCGATTCCACGACCCAAAGATTGCTGATTCCAACCCACTCATCGCCTTTGATAGCCACAAACCAGGCTTCCGCGCAGAATTCTGGATGGCTAAATAGCTTGCGCCATTCGTCGAGCGGTTGCTGGATGGGTGGATCGGGCGAAGGAATGTCTCTGGAGACGTCCCAATCCAGCTCATAGAGCTTGGTCAACCACTCTGGATCGCGCACCTGCAGCTCTGGCAGCGCCATGATTTCGTACCCATTTTGGGCCAGCCTCCCCTCTGCTCCATTGAAGCGGCTGAAATCAAAGTCGGTTACTCGCAGCTCGGAGATCGGTTCGCGCATGGTCAATGCAAAGCCGTTGGCCTCCAGGAATGCGATTTTTCGGACCTGTTCTCGCGAGTGTGGGTGGTCAACTTGACCGGAGCGGGATCGCGCGGGGCCACAAACTCTAGAACATAGTCCAGGATCGCATCATGTACATGTTGACCGCCTTGTTCCGTCGAGGCGTGAGGGGGGCGCACGTTGTAATGATAGCTGTATTTACCGGGCACATAGGACCAATCCGACTCGTAGATTACGCCTTCCGCAACGATTGCGCCATCAGCCTCTGCCACAAAGCGGTGCATGAGGTAGCGCATGTCGCGCGTGTTGTCGTTGTGGATCCACGTCTCGGGGACATCGGGGTCATCGGGCCAATCCAGGTTATAGACCTCAACGAGCGCCGCGTAACCGTCCTGCTCTGGGTCAAATGGTCTGATGGTGTACATGGTCTGGTTTTCCGGCTCTTTGGGAATTCAAGGGGTTGACAAGAAAAAACGTTCACGGCCTTGCAGATCGGGCCAGATTCTCTGAAAGAGAGAAGAGGCCTTGTTGATGCTATAGCAACGTGGCGACAGGCAATCTCTTGGCCGCAGATGCTGCATCGAGTCGTCTGCAATTCGCCCGTCAAAATCGCTCGTTCCACATCAAAATCGTGAGATCTTCATTCATTCTTCTTCGGCGTGAAGCGTCACCACGTACCATCGTGTCCCGATTTTCTCTCGCATCTGCCGGCGTACGCGTTCGTACATCGCTGGTTCTTTTCACGCTCACGTCATGGAATTCCTGTGGGCTATTATAGCAAAAATGCCGAGCAGATCATGCTCGGCATTCGAACAACCCTTGCTTCTGTTCACATCGTCCTGCCGGTGACGGTCCGCCTGAACAAAGGGTTCGGCCGCAGTTGAGAACAGGACTCGACCGACTTCATGGTGCGCTACTCAACTCGAGTTGCAATCCACCACGTGGTACCCCCTACATCTTTGACGCCACCACGTTTGTCTTCGTCTTCCTTCTTCACCGGTTCCTGCACAGACGTTGCCCCCGCTTGTAGAGCATGTGAATACGTAGCGTCGACATCAGCGACGTAAACATGCACGTACGACGGAATTGGCGGCCATTCTGGCGCGGAGTCCGCAAGCATAAGAACCGTGTCATCGATCCGGACCTCGGCGTGCATCAGGCGACCTTCTGCATCCGAAAAGCTCCGAAGCACGGTCGCAGCGAAAACGTTCTCCAGAAACTGGATCGTTCCGGCTGCGTCGCTGACGATCAAGTATGGGGAGACGGTGTTGTAGGCTTCTGGTTTGAACTGCTGCATCTGGCTTTCCTTCAGTAAGATGGGCGGTGGACGGTAGGAACTGCCGCCGAACGCCACGCTGTGCCGCCAGGCGAGTTGAGGGCGATCAACCTCGCCAACCACCAAACACCCAACGGGCGACCAACACCGAAAAAGCCGCGATCTCGCCTGGTCGGCACCAGCGAATGTTCGGCGGCGTTTTATTGATTTACTCGTCTACTTTGTCAACAGTTGCCCCGTTTTTATTGATGTTAGTACGGCTTCGATTGCAATAACAACCTGATACGCGTCGTTTTGATTTAAAACAAGAGAACTATGCGTCGCACCATCTACAATGACATGAAGGTGATTTGTTGATAATTGGGCAATTTTATCATGTAGGGTGTTCAAAATTGTTCGAGCATTGTCTGTTGGCGCTCCTTTAGTAAACCACGCGGTATTTGCGCTAATTACTACAAGAGGCATGTCGCCTAATGTGCCTGTTGCTCTTACTTCATCATAGGTGGCAGATGTAGATTTCATCAAATCGCTGAGAGTAGCCCAATGTTGAGGTCTTGAAACAAAAGCATTTACTTCTGCGGCTTGCTGAGCAGGAAGCCCATATGCGTTGTTTTTTCCAATCGCGAGCAGGCGGGGAAGGCCGAAATAAGAAAGAGTTTGAATTGTTCTAACAAGATTTGCGTCATTTGCATTTTGCGTTTGTAACTCTGGAATTTTCTGATCCATATCGGGATGACCAGGATCAATCAATACCATTCCGACAACTTCATCTGAATATTGTGATGCATATAAGCGAACATACAGTCCTGCTACAGAATGCCCCACTAAAACATACGGTCCCGTAATTCCAGCATTTGTAAGTAATGAATGCAATTCGATGACAACTTGTTTCGCGTCCCGTGATTTTGGACTTGAGTCGCTCCATCCCATGCCTGCTCTGTCATATGAACATACCTGCGTGTTTTTTGCGATTTCTGGCTGTATCCATGCCCAATCTGACGAGAACATATCTGCGGCGGAATCTAAAATGACTGTTGGACTACCTTCACCGATACAATAAATTTGGAGTTTGTAACCACCCACATCAACGAGCTTCCCAGGCGGAAGAAAATTTGCTTCGTCTGAATTCGCCGATATGGTTTGATATGTCACGCCTACGATAGCCAAAATTAAAATAACGATAAGAAACCCTGAAAATAGGCGAAGTACTCGGGATAGCAACGGTTTATTTTTCACAATTTGCTCCTTAAATAGCTCATGTTACGCAACAATGCTGAAACCACTCTTTATCTGTCTCCGAGCCGAGTACAAGCTGCGCATCCTGACCGAAGCTGACAGTTGCTCCGAACAGGGTCAGATCGGAGCGCTGCTGCGCCGGGAAGGGATCTACTCCTCGCAACTGGCAGCCTGGCGCCGACAACGGGAACAGGGCAAACTGGGTCAGAAACGGGGACGCAAGCCGGACCCCCAGGCCGCCGAGATCAAGCGGTTGCGGCAGGAGAACGAGCGACTGCAAACCCGCTTGGGCCGTGCCGAACACATCATCGACGTGCAAAAAAAGTTAGCGCAACTACTTGGCACGAGTCTCGACGAGATGCCGAACAGCGCCGAGTGATGATGAGCGCTTGTGCTGAACTGGCTGCGGTCACGGGTGTAGCGGACGCCTGTCGCATCTTGGCAATGCCGAGAAGCAGCCTCTATCGCCTAGGCAACCCCGTGACCAAGTCGCCGGAAACTGGTTGTATTCAGACAACCCCGCCCGTCACTCTGGCGCCTCCTCCCGCAGGACGCGGAAGCCGATGGTGTCGCTCTGTTCCGTCATGGCGGCCCCTTCGCGATAGTGGGCGCCGACATGGTACAGAACGGTGTCGTAGGCGCCCCCGCGCAGGATGCGCCGCTCGCCGTCCGCCGGGCCGGTCGGGTTCTCGCGGGGAGACGTCGCATAGTACTCTTCGGCGTACCAATCTGCCACCCATTCCCAGACATTGCCGGCTATGTCGAGCGTACCATAGGGGCCGGCGCCAGCGGGGTAGCTGCCCACCGGCTGCGTGTCGCCAACGTCATCGTTGAAGTTTAGGCGCTGCGCCGTGGGGGTCGTGTTGCCCCATGGGTAGCGCCGGCCATCGATCCCGCGCGCCGCCTTTTCCCATTCCGCTTCGGTGGGCAGGCGCCCGCCGGCCCATTGTGCATAGGTGCTGGCCTGCTCCCAGGTCACATGGGTCACCGGATGGAGATCATAGGCCGCCCAGAATTCATCGCTGCCCCAATCGGGGTGGAAGGGAGGCGAACAGACGTCGGCAATCACGCATTTTTCATATTGCTCGTTGGTCACTTCGGTCTGCATGATCCAGAACGCATCAAGTTCGACTTCGTGACGCGGCTTCTCGTCGAACCCCCCCTCATCGAGGCCCATGTCGAACGGTCCCGCCGGCACGTAGACATAGCGCGCGCCGTCCACGGTATTGGTCAACACCGCACCTACCTTGTCATCGACCGGCGCAGGCGCTCCCATCTGTGCCGAGTTGTGCAGCCGAATGTAGTTCTCCGTCCGGTCAATGTCAACTTGGCCCTCATCGGGATCGCGTACCTCTAGAAATGTGCCATAATCCGCCAGCGCCTTGTCCACCTGGTCGAGACTTGCGTAGAAGTCTGCCCGGTACAGGTAATACTTGCTGACACCGGGCGCCCGATCGATGGCCGCGGTGAAATCGCGCTCGGCCGCTGCATCGTCGCCCCGCGCTTGATGGAACTGCGCCCGCCGGACATAGTCGTCGCTACCGGCGCCGGCCATAATGATCGCGTCCATGTCAGCGATCGCGCTTGCGTAGTCGCCTTTCTTGGCGTGGACAAGCGACCGATAGGAATAGGTGTCGCGCTTGAGATCTGGTGAAGCACCTTCCAGCGCACGGGTCAGGTGTTCGATGGCCTGCTGATTGTTCTCAAAGCCCTCGAAGTAGAGCACACCCAATGCATAGTTCACCGCAGGATCACCAGAAGCGATCGCGTAGGCTTGCGACAGGGCGCGCAGCGCCTCGGCATCCTTCTCATCTTGCCGTAGCGCCCGCGCCAGCCCGACCAGCGCCTCGACATTCGCCGGGTTGGTCGCCAGCAACTGTTCGTAGATGCGTTTGCCGGTTGCTGTGTCTGCGATGTCCAGGGCGCCGCTCGCTTCGGCCAGCAAGATGGTGCGGCTGACCGCTTCGCTGGCGGAGAGGATCGGCGTGGCCGGCTGTGCCTGGGAAACTGCGAGCGCAGCGGATTGGGCCCCGCTGCTCGCGGCTGGCTGCTGGGCAGACGTGACGGCCGGTGCGTTCGTCGCCCCGTCTTGATTCCACCGCCAGAGTGCCAGGCCGCCGGCAATGACCAGCGCGCCGACGAGGAAGACGAGCGT
>JAAUPU010000117.1 GCA_012032975.1 Caldilineaceae bacterium
GACCTCGGGTGGTTGGCGCATCGGGAAAGGCCGCGCGCCCTGCCTCGACCAATGTCACCGACTTCACCTCGACCCAGCAGAGTCGCCCGTCGCGATCCTCGATCACAAAATCGATTCGGCTGCGAACGGCTCCTGCTTCGCCCCCGGCCAGTGTGACTTCTGAACGCACCGACCGATGGCCGGCAAACGGTGCGAAGAATCCCGACGCCAACCCCTCGGCAAAGATCGCATTGGGCAGCCGCGTGTCCAGGCTGACCAGTTGGCCTGTCTCTGGGTGCTCGACGAAGCGCAGGTCGTAGGCTGTGCGTCGATTGGCCGCAGACCGCGCCGGGCTGACATAGACCCTGACGCTCGGCAGGAGCAATTCGCGCAGCCGACCCGGAATCCGCGCAGTGCGCGTTGACCACCTCGCCACTCTCCAATAGGCGCGCGAGATGCGGAAGCGATTGGGTCGCTCCAGAAACTCGGCCGGTTTGGCGACGAAATCAAAGCGCATGGTGGCGGGTTCAGCGGCTGCGACCGTTGCCGCGTGTCAGGCTTCGGCCATTGCGGGAAAATAACTATCCACGAAGCTGCACGAAGAACCATGTCAAATCTTGGTTTTCCTTCGCGCCCAAGGGCGGTTGCCTTCCAGGCGCGCTTCGTGGATGCTTTGAATTTTGGGCTGGCCTTAAGCCTTTTCGTAACAGGGCTTGGCAAAGCGGTCGGCCAGGAATCCGATGACCAGACCACCCAGGGCAGCAGAGATCAGGAATTGGCTGTAGCTGCCGGTCAAGATGGCGAATGGCAGCGTCAAGAGCAGCGCGATGCCCAGCCCGCTCAGCCAGCGCTGCACGGGCAGACAGACCGTGAAGATCAGAAAACCGATGCTGAAGCGCAGAAAGCAGCGCGGCGGAGACCACCTGCCACTCTGCATCGCTGTAGACCAAAGTGATCAGCTCGAACATGGCGTAGATCAGGCCGAAGATCAATCCGTAGAGCATGTTCTTCACGATGAATTCCTTCCGGGTGTGTGGACCAAATGATGGTTGTGTATCAATTCTGACGCAACGGCACTTCGTAATTAAAACTGGCGCAGTACCTGCGCCGACCTGCGCTAGCCTCTCGGACATAGCCGTGTGCGCAATGCGGCGATGTCCGCCGGCGTGGTGCGGCAACAGCCGCCGATCAACTGCGCTCCCGCCTCGCGCCAGCGCAGACTTTGGGCGACCCAGTCAGGATCGCCCGTCTCGCTGACCCAGGCAGCGGCCAAGTGCGTCCCACCGTTCACCGCGATTGGGATAGGCGACCAGAGGACGGTCGGTGGCGAGCCTGGCTTCGTTGAGCAATCGTTCAACATGCTGTGGCGCGGTGCAGTTGACCCCCACCGCCACGACCTGCGACGAGTGGGTGACCGCGCGCACGCAGTCGGCCAACCGTTCGCCGTGACAGACATGCTTGCCGTCGCAACACGAGAAGCTGAGCCAGGCCGACATCTCTGGAAAATCGGCCAGCACTTCGACCAGCGCTTCGGCCTCACGCAGCGCCGGAATCGTCTCGATCGCCAGCAGGTCGGCGCCGCTGTGGGCAAGCAGAGCCATCCGGGGCCGGTGAAAGTCGGCCAGCGCCGATTGACTCAACCCATAGTCGCCGCGGTATTCGGAGCCGTCGGCAAGATACGCGCCATAGGGTCCAATCGATGCGGCCACCAGCGGGCGGATGCGCCCCGTGTGGTCAGCCGATCGCACCCAAAATCGGTCACGCGCTTGACAGGCGAGGCGGACGCTCGACACGATCAGGTCGGCGGCCTGATCGATCCTCAAACCGCGGTTGACAAAGCCGGCCAAGCTGGCTTGGTAACTGGCCGATGTAGCCACATCCGCACCGGCCACGAAGTAGTCATAATGCACCGCCTCGATCCGCTCCGGCGCTTCGAGCAGCAGCCTGGCCGACCAGAGCGGATCGTCCAGATCCGCACCGCGCTGCTCCAATTCGGTCGCCAGCGCACCGTCCAAAATCAGCACGCCCTGCCGCTCCAAGAAGGGCTGGAGCGGATTCCATTCATCCATCAGAGCCGTGTCCTGCACAGATCTCTCCCTATCATTCCGACCGACAAGATAATCGTGAAATTCGTGGCAACAGCGCCCACCCGTCAGCGAAAGGCCACGCGCTCAAAGCGGCGCAGCAGCACGCCGATCCAGACGAAACTGACGACCACACCGGCGAGCAGAAACCATCCCCAGTTGCCGCCATCCAGCATCACCCAGAACGCCTTGACCGGCCAGTAGGTCGGAAACAGTCCCAACAGAAACTGCCACGGCTCTGCGATAAACCAGGCCGCAAAAGGCGCGAGGAAGAGCAGGCCCAGCCCCTTCATCACGGCGAAGCCCTGGACCTTGTTGCTGGCAAGCGCGGCCAGGAGCAAGGCAAAGATCGGCGCCATCAGCGCGGCTACCAGCGTGATCGGCAGCAGCTTGAGGTATGGAAGCTCCATCAAATCCATCAACGGGATGGCAATGAAGGCCGCGGCCAGACCGATCAGCACCGGCGTCAGCAACCGATAGGTGAGATAGCGTTGCATCGTCAACGGCGTGACCCGCAGCGCAAGCAGCGTGTGGTCGTCGCGCTCATCGAGCAGCAGAAAACCGATGACATAGCCGGCCAGCGACGAAGTGATCAGGATGCCAAAGAAGCCGACGATCAGTGGGTAGTAGGGCGTCAGGTCAAAGGTAGCCTCCAGCCGCTGGTCGGCCAAGGGCACGAGGTAGCGAAAGAGCAGCCCCAGCAAGAACGGGTAGGCGATCAGAAAGCGAGTCAACGAATCGCGGCTGACATTTTTGACATCGACCCGCGCCAGGGCAGCCATTGCGCCCATCTCAACTCCCTCCCGCGCTGCGCACCACAAAGCGGGCAAACGACCGTCGCGCCCACCAGGTTGCACAGAGGCAGGCAGCCAGCCCATAGCCAAACGCATACAACACTTGCCAGGTCGCCAGCCCATCGAACGCGCCGGCCAGCAACAACATGGCGGGCTGGGTCGGGACCAAGTAGACCAGCCAATTCTGCCAGATGCCAAAGTAGTCGAGAGCCGGGATCTGGCTGGGGACCACGAAGACAATCGAGGGGATCAGAAAGTCGGTGACCGAGTCGTAGCCGGCGGCGAGAATAAAGCCGACCAGCACCAGAAACCAGGAGTTGAGCGCCACGCCCGCGATCAGGTAGAACCAGTTGAGGCGGACGCCCTGCAACGTGACGACGACAACGATGCTGACCAGCACCGCCAACAAGGTCAAGGTCGCCACCTTCGAGACCAGATATTCCCAACTCCGCAATGGCGAGACCACCAGCGCTTCGAGGACGCCGTCGCCCTTTTCCAAAAAGAGCAGGCCAGCCATGAAGTAGAAGCCGAAGACCGACAGGTCGAAGAAGAGGATGAAGGGCAAGAGCAGCTCCACGGTCGAAGGGGGCAATTGGGTCAGCACCAGCACCCACAGCCCAATTACAAAGAGCGCGGCGACATAAAGCCCCTGGCGCCACTGGAGACGCGTGTCCCAGATAAACGTTGAAAACAGACGGCTCTTGGTTAGGCTGCTCATGCCAGACGCCGCCCCGTGGTGTGAACGAAAATGTCTTCCAGCGTTGCTTCCTGGGTGTGGATCGTCTCGATGGGCTGTTCGCGGATCAGCTTCAGGAAGGCTTCGTTTTGACCCAGGTCGTCGACCGGAAACTCATGCTGGCGCGTGCGGCCATTTTGCTGGACTTCGACGCGAATCCGTCGCTCGCCATGCTGTAGCTTGAGCGTGCGCGGGGCATCGATCAGCGCGATGCGGCCATCGACGATAAACGCGACCCGGTCGCAGAGATCGTCGGCGACGTGCATGTCATGGGTTGTCAGGAAAACGGTCGTGCCCTGCTCGCGCAGGTCGAGGATGATCTGCTTGATCGTGCGGGCGTTGACCGGGTCCAGCCCAGAGGTTGGTTCGTCCAGAAAGAGGAGCTGGGGTCGATGCAGCAGCGCACGCACAAAGTTGAGCCGCATCTGCATCCCTTTGGAAAAGGCGGAGACGCGCGTCTCCGCATCCTGGTCCAGACCCACCAGGGCCAGCAATTCGCGCGGTCGCGGGACGGGCCAGCGTAGAGCGCGCGAAAGAGGTTGAGATTCTCCAGCGCGGTCAGCTTGAGATAGTGGTTGGGCAGCTCGAAGGAGACGCCGACCCGCTCGTAGTAGTCGCTCTGCCAATCGTGCAACGGCTTTCCCATGACGCTCACCTGGCCGGTATAGCCCCTGAGCAGACCGATCAGGATGTTCTGGGTCGTGCTCTTGCCCGCGCCGCTGGGGCCGAGAAAGCCAAAGATCTCGCCGGCTTTGATGCGAAAGCCGACGTCCTGTACGGCCGGCTGCTCCGCGCCCGGATAGGAGAACGTCATCTGTTTGACGTCGATCATCGCCGCGCTTTCCTGGGATTGAGCGAACAAGAGATTAGGGAGCAAGAGATTAGGGAGCAAGAGATTAGGGAGCAAGAGATTAGAGATTAGTAGATTGGCGATTTGCGCGACGAGCGTCCAATCTCCAATCTCTCAATCTCTCAATCTCACAAACAGACCGCACTCATCTTCAGACGCCAGCTCAACGCGTCCAGAACGCCTGGTACTCTTCTATGTATTGACGCATCGAGATCGCGGGCCTACCCAGGAGACGGCGCAGATCCTCGGTGACAAGACCGGCCCGCCCCAGACGCGTGACGGTGTAGAGCGCGGTCATCACCAGGATGAAGGAGAGTGTTTCGTCGCGTTTTCGCCAGCGCTGGATAAATGCCAGCGGCGACGGATTGGGGTAGCGAATCGGTCGCCCCAACACTTCCGTCATCTGCGCGGCGACCTGGCCGTAGGTCAGCGCTTCGTCGCCGGTCAGCGGGTAGGCGCAATACGCATGGCCTGGCTCGGTCAGGGCCTTGACCCCCACTGCGGCGATGTCGCGCACGTCGATAAAGCTGGTCTTGCCGTTGCCTGCGGGCACAAAGATCTCGTCGTGGTCGCAGATGTCGGCAAGCTGCGCGGTGTTGAGATTTTGCATGAAAAAACCGGCGCGCAGAAAGGTGTAGGGCACGCCGGTCAACCGGATGTGCGCTTCGATCTTGCGGTGGGGCACGAAGGGGTTGTTTTCCACACCCAGCAGCGAGAGAAAGACGATCTGCTCCACGCCGCTGGCCACAGCCCCGTCCACGAATGGGACGATGTCATGCTCCGGTTTGGCCAATGCGGGTGGGCGCACCAGGAAGAGCTTGTCTACGCAGTCGAGCGCGGCGCGGTGGGTGGCGGCATCCAGAAAATCGAATGCCACCGGGTCGCCAGAACCGCTCCACTTCTGCGGCTGCCGCACGCCGGCACGCACATCAGCGCCCGCCGCGGCCAACAACTTCGCCACTTCGCCGCCCACGTTGCCCGTGGCGCCGGTCACCAGGATGCCGCTCATCTGTCGCCGCTTAACGCTGCAACCAGCCGCGGGTGATGCAGTGAGTCCTGAAGTTGCCGCCACGCCGCGGCCACCTCCCCCAGATCCAATTGCTGAGGATCCGGGAGAAAGCCGAAGTCGAGATAGACCTTGATCGCCCAGACACGACCCGACGACGTCGCCAACATGGCCCGATCGTGGTGGCGCGCCAGGCAGTTCATGGCCTGGGTCATCATCGCCTTGCTGGGGCCGCGGCCTTGGTGGTCGGGGCGAACCGCCACCCAGTGGATGCGACCGGCGTCGTGCGGGTTGCGCCAATCCGATTGCCACCACGCCGAGATGGTGGCAACGTCGTCGCCAGCGTCCGTTGCCACGAAGAACATACGCTCGGGCAGTGCGCCGGCGTTGGCCAGATATTCGCGGCCAAAGAGGTCGTCGGCGATGGTCTGGAAAGGCTCCGCGGCGCGCACGATTGCGGTCCAGGTCCGATCGTCGCCGGGACGAAAGCCGCGAAAATGATAGCCGGCGGGCAAAGCGAACTGAGGGATTTCGCGCATCTGGTCGCGCACCATCGTCACGTTGGTGTTGGTCAGCGCGGGGCATGGGAACGCTGGCTGAAACCGTCACGCTGCATCCTCCAGCGCAGCGGGCACGAAACGCCCCTCTTGCATGAGCACGACCTCACGGCCCTGGGCGTCAATGCCCAGCACGCTCATGCTGGCCGTGCCGATCATGAAGTCGAGATGGTCATGGGCCTGGTTGACGCCCATCTCGATCAGCTCCGTCTTGTCCAGCCCGCTGCTCTCGGCAACGCAGTCCAGATAGGCCTCGCCGAAGGCAATGTGACAGGCGGCGTTCTCATCGAAGAGAATTTCGTAGAAGACCACGCCGGCCTGGTTGATAGGCGAGCGCACATCGACCAGCGAGACCTCGCCCAGCCGCCGCACACCCTCGATCTGGAAAAACTCGTCCAGCACCTCCTGCCCGACCTCGGCCGTATAGTCGACCAGCTCGCCGTCAGCAAAGCGGAACCACGCGTTCTCCACCTTGCGCTCGAAGGGGAAGGTGGGCTTGGAGGTGCGCACCCAGCCATCGGCGCGCCGGGCATCCGGCGTAGTGAAAATCTCTTCCGTGGGGATGTTGGGCATATAGGGCGTGCCATCCAACAGCGTCGCGCCGCCGCCCAGCCAGAGCGAACGCGGGGTGATGCCGATGGTCAGGTCGCTGCTCGGCTTGCCGTCGGGGTCGGGCGTCGGGTCGAAATAGCGGATCGCCTGAAGCTGCTGTCGGTTCAAGAAGTTGGAAATGCGCGTCAGATTCTGGGCGTGGGTCTGCCATGCCGCGACGGGATCGGGCAGACCCACGCGACAGGTGGTCAGCACGGTGCGCCAAAGTCGTTCCAGCGCGTCTTCGGGCGGCAAGTCGCCATAGACCTGATGCGCCCAGGCGCGGGTCGGCGTCGCGGCCACGCACCACTTGACCCGCGACCCCATCATCGCGTCGTAGTAAAACTTGAGCTTCGCCATGCGCGCCTGGTTTGCGGTGCGCATGACGGCCGGATCCACTTCATCGAAGACGTCGGGAAATTCTGGCCCGACCAGGCTGATGCGCGCCCAACCGTCTTCGAGCATCTCCTGATGACGGGCCACATCGAACTCTGGATGGAAATCGAGGTATTCCGGCTGGCTGAAGAGATACCGGACGCGGGTCGTGGGCGTGTCCAGCCAATCCACCTGGACGTACCTCGCACCGGTTCGATACGCAGCCGCGCAGAGTAGCCGAGCAAAGGGGGCGTGCGCCAGCTCCGCGGTCAGCCGCAGCGATTCGCCTGGCTGTAGGTTGACGCCCACCTGGACCAGGAGGTCGGCGTAGGTCTCCATCTGGGATTGAAGGTCGCTGCTCATATGGGCTTGCCTGCTCCGCTCTGCTCTGGGTTGAATCGTCGGCACCATTATACAGGCAGCGTCGGGCAAGTCGGAAGCGAGGCGTCTTCCCGCAAGGGGTCATACGAACTCGCCGCAAGTCGGGCTGTTTGACCCCATCCGGCCAGGCAAGAGTTCGAGTACGACACCTTTGGATGATATGATTGACCCTGCTGGAAAAGGTATTCGGCCACGAATTTCACGAATTTGCACGAATTATGTGGTGAGCAACGACATGGTGAGATGTAGGTGTGGTTTGTATCCGCACAGTTCTGCAAAAAGGTATTCAG
>JAAUPU010000118.1 GCA_012032975.1 Caldilineaceae bacterium
CTGGGTGCGTGGCGCACATTGCCCACGGCGAACGGCCAGCGTCCCGTCGACCTCGCGGTGTCAGCGCGGCCACGCGCAGCTGGCCCAACTCCTTGCGCCCGTCTATCGGCGGAGCGTGCCCCTCGACCTGCTGGCGGAGATCCAAACTCACTTCCATGCCACGATTCGCGAGCGGGCAGCGTCGCTTGTCGACAAACACGCGCTGCGCCTGCCAGAGTTGGCGATCCTGCTCGAAGTGAGCGACCCTCGGATGTCATTCCCGGTTCCGGGGATGTACGGCGGCTTCTACTACTCGCTGGCGACCGACCGCGGCGAGGCCACCCTCGTCGTGGATAGTTGGAGTCGCGTGGTCTACGGGTCGGGTCAGCGCCACGAGATCAGCGCCGCGGGTAGCCGGTTGGTCGACGAAGGCTTCGTCTGAGCCTTCACCAGGATCCAGTTTTGGCTCTTCTCTCTGCGCTGACCAGCGTGCGTCCGCAGTCAAGAAATCTCCATCGCCCCGTTGATCGAACCAAACTTCGTCTCATTCGTGAAAATCGTGGCAGAAATCATCTCTCCTCTCGGTCACCTGCCCAACCGTTCGCCACTCCACATCCGGCTTTACGCGCCCGACCAACTGGACTTCTACATCGACTTTCTGGAGGAGGTAGCCCTCTGGCTAGACGAACGGGGTATCTTCCAGTGGAGGCCGGGCGACTTCCGCCGCGCGCGTCCATTCTTTGGCGCATCGCTGGGCCGCGGCGAGGTGTGGCTTGCCTATGTCGATGGGGAAGCGGTCGGCACGCTACGGCTGCTCTTGCAGGAGGCGCTTGTCTGGCCGGAGATTGTCCAGGGCGAGGGACTCTATCTTTTCACCTTGGCGGTCAGGCGCAGTCGGGCGGGGCAAGGCATCGGCGAGGCGCTCTTGGCTTGGGCAGAGGACTAGCACGCGACCTGGGACGACGCTACCTGCGGCTCGACTGTTTGGCGGACAATGACTTTTTGAGAGGGTACTACGCAAGGGCCGGCTACATCGCCTGCGGGGAGGTCGAGGTGGCGTATCCGCCGCCGGTCGGGAAACTCAAGCTGGCGCGCTTCCAGAAGCAGGTGGTCTGACCGGGCATCAGACCATCCATGTTGCCGCCCGTTGCCACCCGTTCAAACCAATGGCCGTGCCTTCAGATGCCGGTGGTCTGGCCCGCCAACAAGCGAATCGTAGAACCGGAATCCCGCCAGGGGATTCGTTGTTTTCTGACGAATCCGCAGCAGACATTTCATTACACCTCGTCACATCCATGGGTCTCAATCCCCTGGCGGGATTCGTTGTTTCTGACCTTCGCAAACGCCGTTTTCTGGCGTATAGAGGAGAATCTGGTCTCAATCCCCTGGCGGGGATTCGTTGTTTTCTGACGCTGTAAGACCAAATAGGGCGCGCACCTTTCTCTTGTCGTGGCTTGAGCAAACAAATGAGTGATTTCCTCCCACATCGGTCTATGTTTCAGCGAAAATAACAGGTAATTGCACCACCAGGTTTCTCCAAGCGATGACCCCTGGCAAAGTTGCGGAAAAAATGGCCGTTCTACGGGGGGTCTTCGATCTGCACCTAGAGAATCAATAGACCGGGTTCTTCGGTCAACTCCGCAGTGCCCAGCATTATTGTACGCGGAACGCACGTTTCACACAAAATGTAATGGCGCACGCTGTCCAATTCTGTGTCCACCAGAGACTTCAGCCGCGCCTGAAGCCGCTCGAAGTTTCGCGTCGTGATGTGGTACTCGAAGACCGAACGTTGGACGCGGACGCCTCCGCTGTCCAACAGGGCCTTGGCCACTTTGAGTCGCCGTTTGTCATCAGGAATGTCGTAGGTTGTAACCACAAAGAGTTGATTGCGCGCCATCTCATTACCGGACTGTGAAAGGTTGATAGAAGTGGCTGTGATTGTTCGGGTTGAGCGTACCAGCCAGCGCATAAGCCTGCAAGTGAAAGAGACGACGGTAGGTTACCTGGTCACCGCTAACGGGATGCTTGAAACGCTGGGTCAGCCGGGTCTCGAATTCACGGATAAAACGGCGAATACCTTCTTGGGTCAGACGGACGGGCACTCTTTCGTCACCGGTCTCGAAATGGTCCGGCGTAATGATCTCATTGTTGAGGCAGCGTAGCACCAGAGAATCGGCGATGATCGGGCGAAACTCCTCCACCAGATCAAGCGCCAGGCTCGGTCGGTTGTAGTTGAGTTGATGGAGAAACCCCACGTTGGGATCCAGCCCGACAGTCAGCACAGCCCCCAACACATTTTGCAACAACAGTGTATATGCAAAACCGAGCAACGCATTGACTGGATCGGTTGGTGGTCGGCGTATGCGTTTGTCGAACTGCCATGGCGGCTTGAGCAGATTCTTCCAGACGCCAAAGTAGATCGCCGTCGCCTGTCCTTCGACGCCCATCAAACTGTTGATGGTGCGGGTACGCGCCACGCGGGGCAACAACTGGTTGACCCTGGCCACCGCAGCATCGATCTCCGCGTCGTCATACCGACGCGCGTATCTTTGCAGGAAAACCTTCAGATTGTGAAGCTTGCCGCGCACGCACGCCTGGGCTGTGGCCAGCGAGAATTCGGCGTCGCGACTACACAAGACTTGGGCCACGCGCAATGCGCCGTTGCCCGTGGCCGGTCCCACCAAACGCCCATAGAAACGACCGCGTTCGCTCAGCAGGACTACCTCGACGTTCTCGTCCAAGAGCAGGCGCAAGGCAGGCGTTGTAATTTGGCTGTTGCCAAAGACGATGACTTGACTTACCTGCAGGACAGCCACGCGCGCCAGAATGGAATCCTCCTTTGTCACCGTAAGGCGGCGACCTTCTCGGGTCAGCTTGCTGCCCTGTTCAACCAGGTAGAGTGGATTGCGCATGGTTAGCCCTTCACCGCCGCACGATGACGCACCTGCCCCATGCCGGTGGCAGTCTGCACACCGACGCCGCTGTAGAGCGCAAAATCGGCCAGCATCTGCATCACGCCCAGCCAGTAGCGGTCGCCGGCCAGCGCGCGGTAGGTCGCCTCGCCCACGCCGCCGATGCGCAGCCCCTGGTTCTTCTGCGCCACCGGCCGGCTCTGGAGGTGATAGCGGCTGATGGCCACCATCTCCTCGCCAAAGCGTCGCATCTCCGGGCTGAGCGTCACCGGACTGAAGGCGTTCCAGCGTTCGACCAGGCTGCCAAAGACCAGGCCGGGCAGGGCACCGGCACCTGCATGCCCGCGGACTTGAACGCGGTGGGCGTGGCAAACTCCAGCGTCACCTGGCGCGGCAATTGCTCGCTTTGCAGAAGTTGGTGTGCGGCCAGCGTCTCGTACGTAGTGCGCCCGCTCCACGGCTGTGCGGCTGCATCGCAGAGCGTCTCGCTCACGTCGAAATCGTGGCCGAGCAGCGTCCAGGCAGCCGGCGGGTTGTGGAGCAGCGCGGCCTCCAACGCCTGGCTCACGTTTTCGGCCAGGCCGGTCACGCGCAGGAAGTAGGCCTGGCCCGCCCGGATCCGCGTGCCCTCCCGGTTGGCCGGCGCGTTGAGCAGACCGGAGCAGGTGATGGGCTTGGGTCCGTCGCCGGCATGGATGGCTGCCGCGATGGCGGGGTCGATGCGGTTGAGCTGATCCAGAACCGCGGCATAGTTGCCGCGGCCCAAATGGGGCGGCAACAATCCGTCCTGCCGGGCGGTCAGGGTAAGGTGGATGGCGATGAGCATGGCATTTCCTTTGGGCTATCACAGAAAAATAATGATCCACGAAGTGACACGAAGATTCACGAAGAAACCGGTTCAATCTTGGTGCTTCTTCGTGATCTTCGCAGATGCTTTGTAACTGCTTTGACATCGCCACGAATTACACGAATTTCTCCTGATTAATTCGTGCAATTCGTGTAATTCGTGGCAAATCTTTCTCGCGAGGGCTAAGCAGTTACGGTGCTTTTAGTTTTGGAATGGCCTTGGTTAGCCGTGGGCGATGAACATGCCTGTTTCCTTGCGGATGCGGATTGCACCCCCCTGCTTTCTGAGTTCAGCCGCGATAAAATCGGTCATGGCCTGGTGGGTCTGCGCGGTCCAGGGTTCCTGGGAAGCTGAAGCCAGGTACGCGACCAGTGGCTCGACTTTGGTAACGACGAGCGCGTCTTCGTACAGATCAGTGTCGATGATCGGAAAGTGTTGACGGAGCAATTCTGCACCGTTGCTCAAGTTGAAGGGCAGCGACCAGATATGACGCCAGCCCTGGTTCACTTCTTCGAGATCCGCCGCTGCACGCAGTTCGCGCAACTCGCGCAGGTGTTCTTCCCCATTGGTCACGGCGAAGAGACGGCCATCCGGCTTGAGCACCCGGCGGATCTCGGCCAGCGCCGCCGACAGATCGGGCACATGATAGAGCATGTGGTTGGCGATGACCGCGTCCAAGCTGGCGTCGTCAAACGGGATCGACTGGACGTCGATCTCCCGGAAGCTGAAGCGGCTGCGCGCGTCGCCCAGCTTTTCCTGCGCCGTGGCCAACATGCCGGGCGAGAAGTCGGAGAGCGTGATCGCCCAGCCGGGCCGGGATTCGGTCGAGGTTCTCGGTCCAGAGCGATCCAGGTCCGCAGCCCACTTCAAGCACCTTCGCGTCGGCCGGCAGATCGAGGTAATGGTCGAATTCCCAGCGGGCGAAGGAATACTGGTTGACGCTGTAGTCGCGGTGCAGCGCGATGCGCGCGTCCAAATTGCGCGAATCCTTGTACTGCACAGTGCGCAGAATCTCAGAATCGGTCATGTCAGACATCAGGCCGCCGGGTTGTTTCGACATGGTCATCCTCGGTTTCCGTAGAAACGGGAGATTGGCGATTGGAGATTGGAGATTCGTCGGCTGGAGACGCCCGAATCTCTAATCTCCAGTTCCCAAATCAAATTGCGTTTAGAAGCCATACTCTTCGGCAAACGCGACCAGCGCTTCCTCGAAGATCGCCATCGGCGGGCGCACAAGTCCCGCGCCGATCTGACCGACGCCGGCCTGCCTGTGCGCGATGCCGGTGTTGACGCGCGGCGTGATGCCGGTTTCGACCACCTTGCGCAGGTCGATGCCGGTAGGCGTGCCGCGGAAGTCGAGCGCGGGAATGGTGAAGTATTTGTGCTCGGTGAAGTTGATTTCGTACATCTCCATCGTGGTGTTGATGGCGTCCTTGGGCGAGCCGCTGACGAAGGTGACGATGGCCGGCGCGGCCGCCATCGCGAAACCGCCGATGCCGGCCGTCTCAGTGATGGTGCTGTCGCCGATGTCGGGGTTGGCGTCGTCGAAGCCGTAGCCGGGGAAGTAGAGGCCGTCTGGCACCTGAGAGGGCGCGGTGAACCACTGCTCGCCCAGACCGGAGACGCGGATGCCGAAGTCGGTGCCGTTGCGCGCCATGGCGGAGACGATGGTGCTGCCCTCGATGCCGTGCGCTGCATCGGCCATGGCCTTGCACGCGGCCATGACCGGGTTGAGCACGGCCAGCGCGTTGTCGCCCAATGCGGCGATGATGTCGCCCGCGGTGTCGCCATCGGGCGCAAGGCGGGCGATGTGGGGCGCGAGCGCTTTGGTGAAGAGGATCGAACCGGCCTTGTTGCGATTGTGGCCCTCGTCGCCCATGTGCAGCGCTTCAGCCAGCAGCGCGCGGATGTCGACACCGCCAGCCGCTTCGATGGCCTTGCCCAACACCGGCGCCATCACATCGTGCATCCAGCGCAGCCGCACCTGCACATCTTCCTGGAACGCGCCATAGCGCAGCACCTTGCCATAGCCCTCGTTGAGGTTGGAAAAGGCGCGGTTGCCGTGGGTCTGGTTTTCGACCACGTAGACGGCCATCGACGGCGAGGTGACGCCGGCCATCGGTCCGACCGCGCCGTGGTGGTGACATGGCTCGAAGTCGATTTCGCCGGAGGTGGCCAGCGCTTCTGCCTCCGCAGCGTCTTTCGCTTTGCCTTCGAAGATCAGCGCGCCGATGATCGCGCCTTGCAGCGGGCCGGACATGCGCTCCCAGGTGATCGGCGGGCCTGCGTGGAGCAGCAGATTGTCGCGCATACCGGGAACCACGTCGCGGGCGATGCCCAGCCCGGTCAGGATGGGCCGCGCTTCGACCATGCGTTGGGTGGCTTCAAGATTGGCTTGTTCGATATCGATGGGCATGATTTCTTCCTAGGCGGCGGTCGGTTGTTTGATGATTCGGAGCATACACCAATCGAAACGAAGGTCCAAACAGGGGCCGCGAATTCGGACTCGACCGCCACGAGAAGGCTGCTCACGAACATGCTTGCTTTACCGCAGTTCGAATCCGACCAGGTAGCG
Organism: Caldilineaceae bacterium; assembly: GCA_012032975.1. The sequence continues at coordinate 6,314 of JAAUPU010000118.1, forward strand.
CGCCGCACGCTCTGTGAACTCGACCACGGACGCATAGGAGATATAGCGCGGTTCGATGCCCGGGTTATTCTCAGGTGCGTCGTACCAGGTCAACACCCGTGTGCGCCACCGGTCGATCTCGCCCGCGTCGAGCAGATCGTCGATCTCCCTCGCTGTGGCCTGCTTCAATTTCTCCCACACCTGGTGGCGCACGGCATCCTCTCGAAGAGCCACAGATCAAGTTGGTCTGCCTCGCGGTAGTAGACTTGGGCGCGCGTTGTACTTTCAGCGACCTCTCCGTGGCGGTCGCAGAAAGGCAAGAAGATCTCCCGAAACCAGAGCCAGTCGGCCAACAGATGCGACGCATAGCCGGTCGCCAGCTCGCGCTGGTTTGGATGGACGAGGCAGTACGCGTCCATCCACGCAGAGACAGCGCGGTAATAATCGCGTGGGTCTGTCTCGGCCTGCGGCTTTTCCAAGAGGTGGGTGCGATCCTTGTCCGGGCGGGATGTATTCGGGCGCATGTGGATCGCGTCCGGCGCAAGGCTGCCGAGCAGAAAGTCGGCCGACGGCTCCGCGCCATCGTGAAGCGCCACGGCAATCGCAAGATGGACTATTGGCAATGGCATCTGTTTTGTCCTCGATAGATAGTGATGCGGCGGGGTGGGGGATCGCCTTGTCTGGCCCCAGTGTACCATCGGCTGCGCCATTTTCCGGCGCGACAAACAGTGTCGAAGATGGACAATTCGATTGCCGAGAAAATTCCTCGGTGATACAATGGCCACTCTGTAGCCTCCGCCCAAGCCAGTCCAAGCCAGTCCAAAGAGAAGAGAGACGGAGCAAGCTCATGGCAACAACACGCGGCATGTTGACGCTGGAGCAATTGGCGACCAGCGTCCAGGCGGGCGATATCGACACGGTGCTGGTCGTTTTTACCGATCTCTATGGCCGATTCCTGGGCAAACGCTTCGACGCTGAATTCTTCCTCGAAGAGGTCGGCGGCCACGGCACCCACGGCTGCGACTACCTGCTGACGGTGGACATGGAGATGGAGCCGGTGCCGGGCTACACCTATGCCAACTGGGAACGGGGCTACGGAGATTTTCATCTCGTGCCTGACCTGGCGACCCTGCGCGTGGCCGATTGGCTCGACCGCACGGCCATGGTCCAGTGCGATGTCGAGACGAGGCGAGCCAGGAACTTGTGCCCTTTTGCGCCGCGCACCTTGTTGCGCCGCCAACTGGAGCAATGCGCAGCCCTGGGCTACACGGCCAAGGCCGCATCCGAGTTGGAGTATTACATTTTTCGGGACTCGTATCGGCAGGCGGCCCAGGCAGGCT
>JAAUPU010000119.1 GCA_012032975.1 Caldilineaceae bacterium
CAACATCGAGCAGCCCAACAATTTGATTCTTCTGGTCAGCTTTATGGCCCAACACACGTTGGGGCGGCGGATCAAAGATGGCGAGCCGAATGTGCGCATTTTTGGCGAACCCTACGATGTTCGGGCGCAGGTTGAATCTATCGACGGCTATAGCGCACACGCGGACCAGGCCGGGCTGTTGCACTGGGCGAGCGCATTCGACCGCGCGCGACTGGAACATCTCTTCGTGGTGCATGGTGAGCACGAGGCTGCCTTCACACTGGCCGACAAGCTGCGCGCCGATGGCGTGGGTCAGGTGGATGCGCCCGTGCGTGGCCAATCTTGGAAATTCTGAGGCCTGCCCAGCGCTTTGCAGAACTGGCCATATCTTTTGCGCGGTTCGTCGTCATACTAAATTGGTAGAAGCTCTTCTTGTCTTGCCAATGGATTTCAACCTGTCTGACTGTCCCGCGGGGGAGTTAAGGAAAGGAGTTCAATATGATGACGAACCGACCGGTTGGTCGACGACTAGGCCATCTGAGCGTGGCGCTGGCGCTTATTCTCGCCATGTTCGTTGCTATGTTGCCAGGCCAAACAGCAGTTCATGCGGCAGCGCAACAGCACTATGTGCGATATGGCGACACCTTGTCCGAGATAGCAGTCTATTACAACGTAAGCCTATCGGCATTGATGCAGGAAAATGGCATACGCAATCCAAACCATATCTATATCGGCCAGACACTCACAATTCCCGGTGGCTCGATGTGGGGCGGCGCCGGCGGTCCAGATTGCGCCTCCTACCACACCGTGACCTACGGGGAGACTCTATCCACAATTGCGCTTCGGTACGGTGTAGACACCTACGAACTGGCGCAAGCCAACGGGATCTACGACCTGAATCAAGTCTATGTTGGCCAGAAGCTCTGCATTCCCAAAGCCCAGTCCATGTGGAAAGCAGAGCCGATGCCGGCCAAGCAGCCCATGCAACAGCCGAAGCAATCGGAACCGATGATGATGCAGCCGATGCAACCGCAACAGTCAATGCAGCAGCCTATGCAGCCCATGCAGCCTCAACAACCGATGATGCCGATGCAGCCGGAGCCGATGATGCAGAAACCGGAAATGCAGAAGCCAGAAATGCAGAAACCAAGCGGGCAGTGGAAGGGCGCCTACTACAAGGGCAAGTATTTTGACTCGCTGGTCTTCGAACGCAACGACCCTGAGATCAATTTTGACTGGGGCTTGGGCAGCCCGGCAGCGGCGTCCCCGACAACCGCTTCAGCGTCACGTGGAGCAGTGTGCAGCACTTCTCGCCCGGGCGCTACCGCTTCCAGGTGACGTCGGATGACGGTGTACGCGTCTATGTCGACGACGAACTGATCATCGACGGCTGGCACATTCAGCCCGCCACCAAGTTTGAAGCCTACCGTGACATCGAGCAAGGGCTATCACTCGATCCGCGTGGATTACTTCGAGGAAGCCGAGTATGCGTCGATCAGCTTCAAGTGGCAGGAAGTTCGACACTAGTCAAACAAGCTCTTCAGCAACTACAGGTTGACGACAATCAAAAAGCGCCGCTCTTGAGAGCGGCGCTTTTTCTTTTCTGTGTGGAAATCGGCCTAGGCAAGCCGCGCCTCTGCCTCGTTTTTGTCCAGAGCAGTCCGCAGTTGGATGGCGGTCGAATCCAGGCCGATACGCATCACATAGTCGAGCATGGCCTGCAACAGCTGCGCGACTGGGGCGCCAACCGGCCGGAGGCGTGCGATCTCCATCAGCACTTCCGTGTACTCCTCCAGCAAGCTGCGGACCCCGGCAAAGTGCAACGCCTTGCTCAACAGACGCGTGCAGCCAGCCTGGTCCCCACCTTGGTGGGCGATCCGGGCCAAACCAAGCAGCGCGCGTACGTGGGTATACGGATAGAGATTGACCGAATCGGAGAGCGCCTCTTTCAACAGCCGTCTTGCGCTGGCGCTGTCACCGCTCTCCAGCAAGACCAACCCAAGACAGATGTTGGCGCTGTTGCGATAGTTGTTGAAACCATCGCGGCTTTCCAAGAAGTCGATGACTCTTTTTGACTCGCCGCTCTGCTTCGTCCAGGCGACCTGCCTGGAGCGAGAGAAACGCACTGGCGATGCGCGGCCACATGCTGGCCAATTCGGATGCCGCGCCGCCAACCTCGCGGTTGATGGCGATACTCTGCTCATTGAGCGCGTGGCTCTGTTCGGTATCCCCCAAAATCCGCGCTGTGATGGCCAACTGATGATAGGCGATGCTGGCGATGGATGGCTGTGCCGTCTCGCTGGCCAGATCAACCACCGCTTCAAGGCATTGGGTTGCTTCGCCCAACTGACCTTGAACCAGAAGTGTCCAGCCATAGTCAAACAACGGCAACACGGCGTGCACCGGTTCGACCACATTCAAGATATCCGCTACCGGGTCAGAGACGGCTGGTGGCGGCTCGGTATAGGCAGCCCATTCCGATGCAGACACATTTGGGTCCAGGCTGTAGATGAGGCTACGCCTTGCGTGCAGATCCTGGATCACCCGCGAAGGGTGTGCATCCCCCTCCCCCGACGCGAGGGCGTCGAACATCTCGCCCAGAAACTGATCGCTCTCGCGCTGTTGTCCCATCAACCCCAAGATCGACGACAGCCGACCATAGGTAGTCAGCATCAGCTGGCGATCGCCGTGCTGACGCGCCCATTGTTGGAGCCGTCTGTAGGTCTCGACAACGCCGCGCGGGTCAAGAAGGCTTTCGTAGGCAAGTCCTCGACCTTGGAGTGCCCGGCGGATCATCTCCGGGTCGCCCTCCGCTGCCTCCTCCAACACCGAGAGCGCGTGTCGAAGTGGACCAGCGCCTGGCGGAATCCAAACGCACGCAGCAAGCGCTCCCCGGCAAGCACACTGTAGTGGGCAAATGGCTCGCGCGCCTTGGTTCCCGAGCAGCTAAAGTGAAATGCAACTTCGGCCGGATTCTGGCGCGCACGACCTAGGGCGACCAGCGAGTCTGCCACCGCGAGATGAAGGCGCCGCCGCTGGAGCATGTTCAAGCTGTCATAGGCAACTTGCCGCACGACCTGGTGGCTGAAATCCAGCCGTTCGTCGGCCCGCTCGACCAGAAACTGACGGTCCAAGAGAATTTGCAGGCAATCGACAGGGTCTTCGGTGGCGGCGCTCTCGAGCAATTCCAGGCTGAAATCGCGACCGATGACCGCGGCCAAATGCAGCACATTCCGTGCCGTCGCAGGCAGCCGCTCGATCCGCTCGAGGATGACTTCCTGCACCCGCTGGCTTCGGCCCAGTCTGAGTTCGTTCTGACTGTTGCGAGACCACGCACTGGCCAACATGGTCAATGTCTGTGGCTCGATCTCGTCGCTGGTCGCCTGACGTTCGCGCAACGCACGCATCGCCTCTGTGACAAAGAGGGCGTTGCCCAGGGTTGCGTCGTACAACATGGAAGCCAACTGAGCGCTCTGCTCATCTGGTTGGCCAGTGATCAGGTGGATGAGCCGCTGGACATGCTGCTGGCGCAGCCGTTGGACCGTGGTCAAGTGGTCGTGGTGGGTGCGCTTCATGGCGTGCAGCAGCGTCATCAACGCTTCGTTCTCGGCCAGGTCGTCGCTGCGATAGGCCAGCAAGACGAACAGAGACAGCGTGCCAGCCCGGTTGGCAAGCCGGCCAAGCACGGCCAACGTGTCATGGTCGGCCCAGTGCAGATCATCGAGAAAGAAGACCAACGGTCGCAACCGTGAGAGGGTCGCCAGCAATCCGACGATGCCATCGGTCAAACGCTGACGATTTTCGTCGGCGCCGATGGCGCTGTCCTGAGTGGGTGGGGGCAGATCGGGCAGGCGATCTTGCAGGCTGGGGATGATCTGCGCGAGCTGGGCCAGGCTCGCCGTGGGCAGGCTCTGCAACGAATCATCGGACAGGCTGTGCAAATAGCGCCCCAATGCATCGGCCAGCGGTGCGAAGGGTAGCTGTTGCTCCAATGCCTGACAGGACGCGGTGATGACTGTTGCCTCCAGTTCCGCGGCCTTGCGCAACAGGTGATGGGCCAGACGGCTCTTGCCAACGCCCGCCTCTCCCTCCAAGACAACCAACTCACCGCTGCCCTGTAAGGCGCGCGTCAACTTTTTCTCTAACTCGCCCAACTCTGCTTCGCGACCCACAAAAAATTCGGTAAACTGGGCGTCAAAGACTGGCATCAATACATGCTGGGGCAACGATGCCGGCGTCCCTAGATCCACCGATCTGGATGCCGTCGCGCCCACCCCCTGTCCAGCATCGCGCGGTTGTGCGCTGTGGAAGGTGAGTGTTTCGACGTCGTATGGCTCGATCTCTCCGTTCAGGATGCGTCGGTGGAGCATCTGGGTGAGAGGGCTGGGGTCTGCACCCAACTCTTCGGCCAGGATCGTCCGGCAGCGCTCGTAGCTAAGCAACGCCGACGCGCTGTCGCCCGATTCTGCCTGGTAGCGCATCAGTGCCTGATAGGCATTTTCGCGCACTTCGTCCTTGGCCAAAATCCGCCGACAAGAGGTGATCGCTGCTGTATGATCGCCTGACTGCGCCTGGAGTTCGGCCAACTGGAGCAGCGCGGTGAAATATCGTTCCTGTAGACGTTCGCGCTCATTGTGTACCCAATCGGCATAGGGGTCGCTGATCAGGTAGTCATCTTTGTAGAGGGCGAGCAGCGCTTCCAAACGCTGGCGTTTTATCCCAGAATTGGGCATCGGGTTCAGGGTGTTGAGCTCTCGCTCAAAGACCTCGACGTCCAGCCAAATGTCTGGATGCAGGTGGAACGAATAGCCTGGCGCTTGAGTTATGATGTAAAGCGAGGGTGCCCGGTTGGGCCGGTCCGGTTCCAGCACATTGCGCAGGGCATTGATGGCGCTGCGAAGTGTGGTGGCGGCGGCGCTCGGGGAGCTGTTGGGCCAGAGGATTTCGATCAGACGATCCGACGAGACCGGACGCGGTCGTTCCGTGATCAATATTTTGAGCAACTGGCGGGCTTGCCGGGTATGCCAATCGCTTTCGGTCACTGCATGGTCCAGACGGACCACCTGCAGCGTGCCAAATGTGCTGATCTTGATGAGCGGCAATGTGCCATCGCCCCGGCTGAAAAGTTCGGCCTGTGTGGTCATTTTGTTGTAGCGCTTTGGGTGGCAAGAGGCACTGGTATATTCCTCGCAATTCGTGATAAAGCGGCGCATATTGTACCGCGGTAGATCGGCGTACGCCAAACAGATTATAACGCGGTGCAGCATAAATGCACAGGCGGTGAGCGCGCCCCCAAAGCGCCAATTTCCCTGCTGATGGCTTGCCGACAACCCCAAAGCGTGCTATTTTGCACAGCCTCAAATGGACCGTTTCTTCGGAGGCAGAGGGTGTGCGCCTGACTCAATTAGCGATCACTTGAATCGGCCTGGTCAGACATTTTCGACCGGAGTTGCATCTTTGGTACTCGCCCATCAAGCCAAAAGCGTCAACAGGATTGGACAGGATCTATGAATCGAAGTCGCAGTTATTGGCGTGTGTCGTTTCGCGCCTTCGCCGTGCTGTCGCTCTCTGGACTGCTCATCACCCTTTCGACCCTGCTGAGTGGGAGTCCTGTCACCTTCGCCCAGAGCGCCGCGATCCGCGAGGAGAAGGTCAACGGCTTCTTGCCGACCCCATTTAGCAAGCATTACCTGGCGCTGGAACCAAGCGAGCGCGATGCCACGGTGGTGCTCACCATGACCTTTGACCCACGCAACATTGATCAATCTCAGGGCGGTGTGAATTTTCTGGTCCTCAACGAGGATGGCATGAGGCGTTTCTTGGCAGGCGCAGAGCTTCAGGGGCTGGACATCGCATCTGGCAGCCCACTACAATTTAGCGGCGCGGGAAATGTCTTGCAGGCTGCGTTTACAGCATCTGGCAGCGGCAACTATACGGTAATCGTCTACAACAATGCGCCGTTGGATGTCACCTACTCGCTGGCCGTACAAGGCGGCGTTCTGATCGACGAGTCGGGCAGACGCGTCAGCCCGCCGCCGCTGCCCATCGGACGCAGCGAGCGAGCCACGACGGGTGTCGGTCACACCAAACGGTGGCGGCGACCGTCGCGACGCCATCCCCGCGACATCTCCGATCACAGCATCGCTTCGACCACGCCAACCACGGCAGCAGTCAGCCCTGTGGCTGCCGTAAACGTCGCGCCACAAAATGTCCGCGCCCGCCGGGTAAGTGGCGAATTGACCGGACCAACCCAGAAGCATTACCTGAGCCTGGAACCAGGCGCACGCGACGCAGAGATCAGCCTGGTGATGAACTACGATCCGCAGGACAAAGAGGAGTTGGTTGGCAAAATCAACTTCTGGGTGCTGGATGAAGATGGCGTTCGACGCATGGTGCGAGGCGACAACCCCCGAGATTTGAACCTGGCTACCGGTTTCCCGTCGCCTTATAGCCCCAATCGCAACGAATTGAGCGCAGCGTTCAAGGCCGCGGGCGAAGGCCCCTACACGGTGGTGATGTACAACATTTCCGACCTGCTGGCCATGTACGCATTGCGCGTGGAAAGTGCGCTGCTGGTCGACCAGTATGGCCAGACCAACGAATCCAAAGCAGCCAGCGCAGAAGTGGCCGCGATCCAGGCGGCAGAGAGCGCAGCAGATTCCGCAGCCGCGGCAGCGCCGTTGTGCCATCCACGGCTGGACCCACGACAACGGTTGGTCCAGCCACCGCCGATACAACTGCCGCCGGTACAACTGCCGCAGTTGCAGCCAGCGTGGTCGGCGCATCGGTGGCGCCAACGGATTCAACCGCCAGTGCTGGGGCAGTCAGCACCACCACGATGGGCGTCAATCAACTGGCCGGCACATTGAGCCGCGCCTATGAGCATCGATACCTGGGCCTGGTGCCAGACGTGGTGGATGGCACCGTGACGCTTTCCATGGATTTCGAGCCGCGTGATAGCCAGACATTGGCCGAAAATATCAATTTCTGGGTCTTGAACGAGGATGGTCTTCGTCGCGTGGCCAGCGGCGCTCGACCAGAGGATGTGAACATCGCCACGGGTGGCAGGATTCAGTTTGGCCCCAGCCGGGGCACGCTGCGTGCAGTCTTTACCCCTTCCGGCCGCGGCCAGTACACGGTGATCGTCTACAATAACTCCGACGTGCCTGCCAAATTCTTGCTGACCGCCGAGGAAGCGCTGTTGGAGGACGAATCAGGCTCGACGACAGTGCCAGGTTCGTTGCCGTAACCTTTGCGGCGTTTTGTGAGCCAACGGTTTGTGAGCCAACGGTCGAAGCGTCGAAGTCCAGAACCGTTGCTTCGCCAAACGATGCCACAACTGAACTGAAAAGGGCGGCCTTCCAGTGGAGGGCCGCCCTTTTGTTTTCGTCGTTCATTTCCACCGAGGGAACGGGTGCTTCGCAGCCCTCTAGAATCCCTGCAACTTGCTGAGGTCGGCGACCGCTTTGGGCAAGTCAGCGATATGTTGAACCAGCGCCAGGCGGGCCTTGCGCACATCCTCATTCTCGGCATTGACCAGAACTGAATCGAAAAAGTCATTGATCGGCGATTGGAGCAGCCGTAGTTGCGCACCCAGCACCTCGGCAGGCTCCTGAGCGGACCCCATGATCGCCGCGGCCCTCGCGT
>JAAUPU010000120.1 GCA_012032975.1 Caldilineaceae bacterium
ACAGGGATGACAGGGTGAGGGGTGAGGGGATGACAGGGTGAGGGGCTTGAGCTTTGTGGCTTCCCGTTTGACGTGTAGGGGCGAATTGGTGATTCGCTCTTTTGGTTGCCCCGTTGCTTGCCCTCTTGGTTGCCCTTTTGCTGGCCCTTTTGGTTGATCGCGCACGGATTGCTGGGATGGACCTGACGATCTCCGTCCTGCCCACGGTATACGACCACTGCCCGGAATCGAACGGCCGCGCCTACTCCCCGCCCATCTGTCTGGATAACTGCGCCCAGCCCTCCAACCCGGCAGGCAGCCCCAACGCCGGCGCGAGCGTGGCCAGCGCGTCGAACTGTTGTTACAGACGAAGCGATACTTGGCGGCGAACCGATCATCAAAGGCACGCGCACGCCGATACGCGCCATTGTCGAATTGTGGCGTCAAGGGTCGCGCCGGAAGAGATACCCACACAACTACCGCACCTGTCGCTGGCTCAAATCTTCGACGCATTGAGCTACTACAGCGATCATCAAGCCGCGATCAATGCGTACATCGAACGAAATCGCATCCCAGAAGAACTGGTCGATCCGCGGGTTCGCCGCGACGAACGGGTCTTCAGGCGCATCGATGACGAAACACGGGTCTCATCCCGTCGCCCTGTCATCTTGTCATGATCGCCTTCGCATCCACCCGAGCAGCAGCGGCATGGCTTCTGTGTAGAGCCGGTAGAGCGGCGGCGAGGCGACGAAATCCCACGCCCCCACTTGTGGACGAAAGGTCGCGCCAAAGCCCTGTTTGAACTGCCACACCCCCTGCATGGGATCCTCTTCGTCGTCCAGTTGCGTCGGCGCACCCCACCAGTCATAGAGCGAGCAGCCCTGCTCCATGCTCCAGCGTAGCGCCTCCCATTGCAACAGATAGTTGGGCATGTCGCGGCGTCGCTCCGCGCTGCTGGCGCCGTAGAAATACCAGGCGCAGCGTCCGTAGCGCAACAAGAAGAGACCCGCCACCGGGTTTGGCTCGTCAGGATGTTCTGCCAGCAGGAGCAGACCGCCGGCCGGATTGTCGTGCTCCTCTTGGGCGGTCAGAAAGGTTCGCCACGTGGCGTCGTAGTAACTGGCCGGCCGCACCAGGAAACCATCCCGCTGCCCCGTCTCGACGTAAAGATCATAGAAAGAGGGTAAATCGGCTGCCGCGCCGCGGCGCACGCAAATTCCCCGCCGCTCGGCCAGACGAATGTTGTAGCGCCACTTGCTCTTCATCGCCGCCAGCACGGTCCCCTCACCGCCGGAGAGATCGCTGATCGCCGTGTTCTTGAATTGGATCTGCTCGCGGCTGAAACGCCACCCCCGTCGCCGCAACAGATAGACCAACTCGCGCCCTGCATTGCTCGTCTCGGCCACATCCGGGTCGATCTTCACAAAGATACAACCGCGTTGCCTGGCGACCCGTTCGATGGCGTGCAGGGCGGCTTCGACCTGTGACCGCTCCGTCCAGTCCAGGGTCGGTCCCTTGGGCACATAGCCGATGCGCAGCGGCAGCCCGGGCAGCGCTTGACGCCAGAGGAACTGGAAGGCCGCGCCCTCCCCAGGGCCGGGCAAGACAAAACGTTCAGCATTCCAGCCGGTCTGCACCTTTTAGTGCGCCCCATTCCCAGCTTTGCAGGACGTGGGGCATGGCAAAGCGGGCAAGGGCAGCGCGCCAGGCTGTCGCCTCGTCGATCTCGGCAAGCTCGGCGAGGCGCGCCCGATCCTGCCGCCGCCGATCGCGCGCCGTTGCCGCCAATTGTCGCACGGTTCGCTGGGCTTCCTGGCCGGCAATGCCCAGTTGGTAGAGTCGGTAGCCGCCGGGTTGCACCGGCCTGTCCCAAGCCCCGACCGTACGCACCACATCGCCGCCAAAGCCCTGCTTCAGGCGGTAGACGCCCCACAAGCCGTGGCCGGGCAACTGGTTGAGATCGACCGGCAGCTCCGCGGCAGGAACAGGCTCGCCGCGCCCGATCCCCACAGCGAGCTGGCCAATCTCGTCGGGGATGCCCCAGAAGTCGTAGCAGGTGACGCCGCGTCCTTTCGCCCACTGGATCGCGGCCCATTGCAGCGCGTGGTTGGGCATGCGGTTGCGTTCCCGATTGCTGCTGGCGCCCCACAGATACCAGGCCCTATTTCCCACTGCACAGACGACGATCGCGGCCAACGGTTGCCCCTCATACTCGGCGAGGAGAAAGACCGCAGAGTGGGGCGCGAGCAAATCAAACGCGGCGCGGTAGTAGCTTGCGCTGTGTACGGCAAAACCATCGCGCTGACCCGTTGCGCCCATCAACTCGTTGAATGCCGCCAGATCGTCCTGCCTCGCCTCGCGCACAGAGACCCCCTTGCGTTCGGCCAGGCGGATGTTGTACCGCCACTTGCTCTTCATGGCCGCAAGGAGGGCGTCCTCATCCTGCGAGATGTCCAGGAGGATGGTGCTGGCCGGCTGGATGCTCTGACGGCTGGGCGTAAAACCCAGCTGACGCAGCCGCGCGCGGTTGGCGGGCGTGTCGAGCAGATCTGGCTCGATCTTCAGCACAGCCGCGCCGGCTCGACGCGATACGGCATCGAGTGCGTCGACAAGCTGCCTGTTCAGCGGCAGATCGGCCCAATCGGTCAGCGGGCCTCGGGGCGCATAGGCCAGCGTAAGACCGAGGACGCGCCGAAAGAGCAATTGTGACCCGGCAATAATTTCGCCGCCAGGTCTGTCGAAAAGCGCAACCGGCTGGTCGCGCCAACCGAAGCGGCTCTTGAGCGCGCCCCAGTGTGTTGTCTGGAGAAGTTGGCCGTGTGGGTGAGCGGCCACGAATGCATCCCACTCCGCGTTGGATGGGACGCCGATCAACGGTTGTAATGCCTGCATCGGTTCTGTCATAGGGGCCATCATATCGTGGATGGGTGGCAACAAAATGTCGGTGGATTGTCTTGACTCTTGACAATCCCAGACTTGGGCGTCCACTGAAAGGGTCGAGCGCTTGACCGGCTCGGCTATTGCCCGGTCTCTTCTGACTGCCCGGTCTGCTCCACCGGCGCCGAGGCAACCGAGCCGCGGTTGGTTTGGCCATCTTAAAGAGCGTACCCAGCTCCTCGTTTGGCAAGGTCGGTTTGGAGTCGTAAAGATAGCAGGCCGACACCGTAGCCTCGGTGGTGCGATAGAGCGGCGGCGGGCTTTCTTTGCAGATCTGCATCACATGGGGGCAGCGCCCGGCGAACTTGCAGCCCCGCCTGGAGGCAGCCGATTCGTCGTCATCGGTGGAGATGATCTCCTGTTGACCCCACTGGCGGGTCAAGTCTGGCCAGGGGATGGAGTCGATGAGCAGTTGGGTGTATGGGTGTTGGGGGTTGACGATCACATCATCCACATTGCCCGCTTCCATGACCGAACCGCGGTAGAGGATGATGATAAAGTGGCTGACATGATAGGCGGTCGTCAGGTCGTGGGTGATATACAGGATGGTGATGTCATACTCTTGATTGAGTTCATGCAGACTTTCCAGGATTGTCGCGCGCAGCGACGCATCCACCATGGAGACCGGTTCGTCGGCGATCAGCAGTTGAGGCTTCAACAACAGCGCCCGCGCCACCACCAGCCGCTGCCGTTGCCCTCCGCTGAGTTGGTGGGGGAAGCGACCCAGGGTCTCTTCCGGGCGTAAACCCACACTGACCAACGAGCGAGCAATGACTGCCTTCATATCCATGTCGGGGGTCGCCAGATTAAAATTCTTGATCGGCTCTTCCAGAATGTGGTCCACTTTGTAAAAGGGATTGTACGCGGCGAAAGGATCCTGGAAGACGGCCTGTACTTCCTTGCGAAAGGCGAGTTGCTCCTTGCGCTTGAGCGATTGCAGGTCTCTGCCCTTGTAGAGAACCTTGCCGGATGACGGCGCCAAGAAACCCAGCGCCATCATGCCCAATGTCGTTTTGCCGCTGCCGCTCTCCCCCGCCACCGCAATGATGCTGGGTACGCTTGCATCGATGGCGAATGAGATGTTGTCCATCGCTATCGTGCCGCCCTTGAACTCTTTCGTGACATTTTTTAGTTCGAGCAAGTTTGTCATGTTGTGACCGTTTCCACCTCGTGCAAATGACAGGCTGCAAAGTGGCCCTGGCTATACTCCTGGTAGGTTGGCGGCTTCACTGTGCAAATGTCCATCACCTGTGGACAGCGGTCGTGAAAAACGCAGCCCGGCGGCAAATCGCGCAAGAGCGGCGTGATGCCGGGAATTCCTTTGAAGACGCCCCGCCTGCCGATGGTGGGCAGGCTCTCGATCAGCAGTCGCGTGTAGGGGTGAAGCGGATTGGTAAAGGTATCCTGAACCGTGCCCAACTCTGCAAAGCTGCCGGCGTACATGACCGCCATGCGGTCCACAAACTGGGCCATCAAGCCCATGTCGTGGCCGATCAGGATCACGGCGCTGCCCAGTTCATCCTGCAGCCGCCCGATGGTCTGCATCACCTGGCGCTGGGTGACCACATCCAGCGCGCTGGTCGGCTCGTCCGCAATGATGACCCGCGGGTGCATGGCGATGCTGATCGCGATGCAGACGCGCTGTTTCATGCCGCCGCTCAACTCGTGGGGATACATGTTGGCCACCTTGCGGTCCAGCTCGACGCGTCCAGCGCCTCCAACGCTCGCTGCTGCAATTCCGCCTTGGAGAGGTTCAGATCATGGTCGATCATGCCGTCCAAAATCTGGTCGCGGACGCGGGCGACCGGGTTGAGGGAGTTCATCGCGCCCTGGGGGATCATGCTGATCTCCTTGGCGCGGGTCAAGCGCATCTGTTCCTCGCTCAACTTGGTCAGATCCTGGTCGCCCAGCCAGATCTCGCCATTGGCGATCCGGCCCGGAGTTTTGATCAAACGCAGCAGTGCGAGCGCCATCGTCGATTTGCCTGAGCCAGATTCGCCGATCAGGCCCAGTCGCTCACCGGGGCGCAGGTCGAAGTTGACCTTGTTGTTGGCGTAGACGACCCCTTCGTCCGTGTAATATTGCACGTCCAGATCGACGACGCGCAGGACAGGTTCTTTACTCACCGGGCCCTCCGAACGCGTGGGTTGGCCAGTTCGTCCAAGCCAATCGAGATGAGAAATAGCATCACAAAGATGAGCGCCACGATCACGATGGGCACGGCCCCCCACCACCAGAGGCCACGCAAGAACGCGCTCTGGTTGATCACCCAGTAGATGGTCACGCCCAGCGTCGGTTCGCGCAGCGGGCCAAGACCCAGCGCGGCCAGACCCATCGAAGCGAAGATCGCAGCGGTGACCGCGCCCACCAGCGTCGCGCCCAAATAGGGCAACAAATTGGGCATCATCTCTTTGAAGATGATGCTCATGTTGCTCGTGCCGTTGAGTCGCGCCATCAACACGTAGGGGCGTTCGCGCATGCTCAACACCTGGCTACGGATCACGCGCGCCGCGCCGCGCCACGAGATCAGCGCGATGATCAGCGCCATGCCGTTGACCGTGATCGCCTTGTCCCCGATAGACGATGCGATCAGACCAGGATCAGGAGGCCGGGAATAGTCAGCAGGACATCGACCATCCAACGCACCACACCATCGTACATACCGCCGTAGTAGGCCGATGTAAAGCCCAGGAAGGTGCCCAATGCAACGCCGATGACGCCGGCAACCACGCCGATGCGGATCGTCATCCAGGTGCCGGCCACGGCGATGGCAAACATATCGCGTCCCTGGGCGTCGGTGCCAAAGGGATAGGCGACCGGGTCTTCGCAGTCAGGCTCCGATGGTCTGCAATAGGACAACGTGGGCGCGACGCTGGCGGGCGCGGCCAATGGATACGGGTCTACTTTGGAATCGATATAGAACGAACCGATGGTCGAGAATAGAATCAGAAATAGCAGGATACCAAGGCCGATCCCCAAAGGGATATTTCGGCGTATGTAGCGCCAGGCAAGGCGGACGCGTTCCATAATCACTTCCTATGTCTGATAACGGCGAGAACGCCTGTCGGATCAATCTCGCGAGATGCGCGGGTCTAGCAGAGGGTATGTGATGTCCATGATAAACATGGCTACGGCGATGGCAATGACGATGAAGAGCACGATGCCGTAGATCATGAAGTAATCGAGCTGCGCGATAGAACGGGCGAGCAGTGTGCCTACACCTGGATAGCCAAAGACCAGTTCGACCAGTACAGCGCCCGAGACCAGAAAACTGAAGGCCAACGCCAAACCGGTCACCTGCGGCAACATGGCATTGCGCATGCCATATCTAAAGAAGAGACGTCTCTCCTTGACCCCTTTGGCCTCGGCAAAGGTCATATAATCCTCACCCTGCACCGTCACCATCATGCCGCGCATGCCGATGGTCCAGCCCCCCATGGTGGTGATGACCAGCGCAAAGGCAGGCAAGATCGAGTGTTTCATGATCTCGAGGGCAAAGGAAATCGAGGCGCTCGGAATCGTGCCAATGGCGTAACCGCCGCCTAACGGTAGCCACTTCCACTGGAAGGCGACATAATAGATGAGGATGATGGCGATCAAATAGGCCGGGATCGCGCCCAATATCAGCACCGAGGGCAAGACGTACTTGACGAAGTTTCCCGATTTGGGCCAGGCCATCAGCGCGCCCAGGAAAGTGCCCAACACGAAGGCGATGATCGTTGCGGTCAGCAACAAGCCGAGTGTCCACGGCAATGCCGCGCCGACCAATTCGGTTACAGTCTTGGGGTAGTTGGCGATGGAGTAACCCAGGTCAAGATGGAGGACATCCCAAATGTAATTGATATATTGTTTCCATACCGGCTGATCCAGGCCAAACTTGGCCTCGTAGGCGGCCACCATCTCATTGAAACCCTCCTCGATTACACCGCCACGCGAGGCCTGTTCCAACAGCTTTTCTCGCAGCGGATTGCGCGGCGTCAATTTGGGGATCAGAAAATTGAGCGTCACGGCGCTCCAAACAATCAGCACCAGCAGCCCAAAGCGTTTGAGGATAAACCGTGCCGTCGAAGACTTCATTCCACGTCTCCTAAATCAACGAATCCAGAGGATTGTCCATATGCGAAACGCTCGAAGAGGGAAAATAAACCAATGCGAGGGGCGGGATACTTGCTTCCACCCCTCGCATTGGTTGCCTATGTTACATCATCTTCGAAGTCAGATTGCGTATACACGTTACCAGAAAAATCAATGTGGACTATTGTGCCGGTTCCAGATTGTGCAGCGTCAGCGGGAAGGTCAAGGCCCAGACTGCGCCGTTGACATAGGGGTTCTCCGCATCCGGCCAACCCTCCCAGTAGGTGGTGTTCATGGGAATACGGTGCATCCACTGCTGGATCGGCGCATCCACCAGATTGTCCAGCCAGATCTCCAGCGCGGCCAGATAGGTGTCCATGAATTCCTGGTCCTCTGGATCGGGCTTCATGGCGGCCATCTTGTCGAGCAACTCATCGTATTCGGCGTTCTGGAAGCGCGAGTTGTAGGAGGTTGGCTCGCCGATGGGCGCCCAGTATTTGCTCGTGTACATATCCATGGTCGCAAAGGGATTCGCTGATGGAACCACCA
This sequence comes from Caldilineaceae bacterium, assembly GCA_012032975.1. The sequence continues at coordinate 7,540 of JAAUPU010000120.1, forward strand.
TGGCCGTTGAGCCAGATCTTCTGCGTGCCATCGCTCTGACGCGCTGCCGGTGTCGGCCGGCGTAATCCACTCAGCCTCGAAGCCG
>JAAUPU010000121.1 GCA_012032975.1 Caldilineaceae bacterium
TGGCAGCGGCACGCGGATTCGCTTCGAGAGCCGCGTGATGGGCGACGAGCCGGTCTCTCTGACTGCTGTCGTCATGCCCACCAGCGCTGATGTCGTCGAGTTCGTGGCCGACAATCCCAACGCCATCGGCTACGTGACGCGCGCCTATGTGACCGAGCAGCTCCAAACGAGGGTTGACGAAGTCGATGCAACTGTGGACCAAGGGGAGATTGCTTTGGACAGCGTGCGTGTGCTGCCAGTGGATGGTCAACTGCCCACGCTCGAAGCGCTGGCCAACCAGAGCTACCCCATCACCCAGCCGCTCTATCTGGTGAGCCAGGAGCGACCCCAGGGTTGGGTGCGGCAATTCATCGACTTCATGCTCAGCCCTGCAGGACAGGAGATCGTCGGCAAATATCACCTGCGCGTTCGTTAGGGTTGATTTGGGGAAATTTTCCACAGATTGCGCAGAAAGACCTGGGTCACCTGCGCAATCTGTGGATTGAAGTTCGAGAGGCTTCCTTGATGCAGAAAACTGTCTTGTTCCTTTGCACGGGCAACTATTATCGCAGCCGTTTTGCCGAGCATTACTTCAACGCGCGTGCCGAGGCAGAGGGGATCCCAGTGGCGCGCGACTCGCGCGGCCTCGCCACCGAATTGGGCGTGCGTAACATCGGCCCCCTTTCGCCCTATACCATCGATGCGCTGGCTGGGTATGAGATTCCTTTGCCTGATGAGCGCCGCCCACCCCTACAGGTCACAGAGGCAGACCTGTGCGACGCCGAGTTGGTCATCGCGCTCAAGGAGGCCGAGCATCGACCGCTGCTGGCGGAAGGTCATCCCGCTTGGGTCGAGCGGGTGACCTATTGGCATATTCATGATCTGGATGTCGCGCCTGCATCCCACGCTCTGGAAGAAATCAGACGCGAGATCGAAACCCTGCTCATTCTTCTTCATTCAGCGTGACAGTAAAAAAAGAGCATTTGCCAGATGAACCGCTCCCGGCTATGATTACCGACGGGTCGTTGACCCACCCCAGACTTCGCTCCCAACAAACTAATTTCGTGCTCTCAACGAAGCGCTTGCATCTGTTAAGCCATCGAGGCTTTTTTGTTTACGCAGCGCCAGCAGTCTGTTAACACGCTCGTCGCACCATAGGCAAGAGGTGTTGCTATGGAAAGAATTTGGAGAGGCCACTCCGTCGCGGAACGCCGCGAATGGCTGCTCTTTATTGCCCTGGTCGGCCCAAATTTTCTCTTGTTTGGACTGTTTACCTATTGGCCGTTGATCTACAATGGCTATCTTAGCTTCGTCCGCTGGGATATGTTGGCGCCCACCAAAACGTGGGTTGGGTTGGATAACTACCAGTATCTCTTTAACTCGCCCGAGTTTGCTACCATCATCGTCAACACCATTGTGTTCACTTTGGCTGCTGTCCTCTTGACCTGCATCATCGGCTTGCTGATCGCGCTGCTCTTGAACTTGCCCTTGCGCGGTCGTAGCGGCGTGCGCGGTGTCGTCTTTTCACCGGTGATGCTCAGCGGCGCGGCCATCGGCATTGTCTGGATCTACATTTTCGACCCCCGCTATGGATTGTTGGATATCTTCATCGGCGCATTCGGTTTTCAATCGCCCAACTGGCTGCTGGACACCGCCTGGGCCATGCCGGCCGTGATCATCGTCCACGTCTGGAAGACCATCGGCTATGCGGTCGTGATCTATCTGGCCGGTCTGCAGGCCATCCCGCCGGAGTTGTATGAAGCTGCGGTTGTCGACGGCGCGGGCGCCCTGTCCCGTTTTCGCCACGTAACGCTGCCGGGGCTGTCGCCGGTCGTCTTTTTCCTGGTCATCACGACCCTGTTGGCAGGCTTCCAATCCTTCGACATCATCAAAGTGATGACCAATGGCGGGCCGGTCAACGCGACGACCACGCTGATCTACTATCTCTATCAAGAGGGCTTCGTCGGCTTTAATGCGGGGCGAGCGGGTGTTTCGGCTGTGGTTCTCTTTTTGGCCATGCTCACCTTTACCCTGGTGCAGATGCGTTTCAGCGAACGTTCGGTGCATTACAGTTAACATAACGGTTGACTTCACATCATATGGAAATAGTCAGCAGAGAAGCCACAGCGTTTGAATCCGTGAGCAGAAACAAGGCATTGGCATGGCGGAAGCCCAACTTTCAGGCGAGCTAACCCAAACCCCGAAACCGAGTGGCTCGGTTGTCAAGAGTCAGTGGGTTGGACAGCGTAGCAATTGGCTCGGCAGGAGCATGGGCTATCTCGGCATGGCGCTCTGTCTGCTGATGATCGGGCTGCCAGTCTACTGGATGATCATTGGGGCGTTCAAGGGCACAGCCGAAGTCTACAGAATTCCGCCCACCTGGATCCCCCGTGAGCCTACGCTCAACAACTTCGTCGATGCCTGGAATTCTGCCCCTTTGGTCGCTATTACATCAACACTTGATCACGACGCTTGTTGGCAGCGGCTTCGAGATTTTCTTTGCGGTCACATCGGCTTTCGCCTTCGTCTTTCTGCGTTTTCCCAAGCGAGATTGGCTCTTTGTGGTGCTGCTGGCTGCGCTGATGGTGCCCAACCAGATCACCATCCTGCCCAACTATTTGACGATGGGGCGGTTGGGCTGGATCAATACCTACCAGGGCATTATCGTCCCCGGCGCATCGGTGGCCTATGGCACCTTTCTGCTGCGTCAATATTACAAGACGCTGCCCATCGAAGTGATGGACGCCGCGCGGGTGGATGGCGCCGGCCACATGCGCACGCTCTGGTCGGTCGTGGTGCCGTTGGCCAAGCCGGCGATCATCTCCTTTGGGCTGTTGAGCATCGTGGCCAAGTGGAATGACTTCCTCTGGCCGCTGCTGGTCACCAACACCAAAGACATGCGTGTGTTGCCCATCGGCATCTACTGGCTGATGGTTGAAGAAGGCACCATCGATGGGGCGTTGTGATGGCGGGCACCCTTTTCGTGGTCTTGCCCGTTGTGCTTGTCTTTCTCTATGCCCAACGTTATATCGTGGAAGGGATCGCCGCCGGCGCGGTCAAAGGCTAACCCGGACGATCTCACGTTCTGTCGAACCGTTTTTCGTATTCGTACCCTACCGAGGAGGTATCCATGTCCGTAAATCGCATGAACCGACGTCATTTCCTGCAAGCTCTGGGAGTCAGTACCGGGGTAATGGCTCTGGCGGCATGTGCGCCGGCCGCTGCTCCGTCGGCATCCAGCGGCGGTGAAGCCAGCGCGCCGGCCGCCGAACAAGTTACTGTCACCCTGTGGAGCAGTTTCACCGGCAAGAATGGCGAGACCGAAACCGCTCTTGTCGAGCGTTTCAACGAAAGCCAGGAAGATGTCGTCATCGACTATCAATTCCAGGGGAGCTATGAAGAGACGGCCCAGAAGGTGACCGCCGCGCTCCAGGCCAACACGGCGCCGGATGTGTCGCTCTTGAGCGATGTCTGGTGGTTCAAGTTTTATCTGAACCAGACCCTCGTGCCGCTGGACGAACTGATGGCCGCAGAGCAGGTCGATCTCAGCGACTATCAGGACTCGCTGATCAACGAAGGCATTCGCCAGGGCAAGCTCTGGTGGGTGCCCTTTGCGCGTAGCACCCCGCTCTTCTATTACAACAAGGAGAAGTGGGCCGCGGCGAATCTGCCTGACCGTGGGCCAGAAACCTGGGACGAGTTCATGGAGTGGGCGCCAAATCTGATCGAGATGGACGGCGACGAGATGAAGACCGCCGCCTTCTCTCACCCAGACGGTGCCAGCTATATCGCGTGGCTCTTCCAGGGCGTCGCGTGGCAGTTCGAGGGCAGCTACAGCGATCCAGAGTTCAACATGCATATGACCGACGACACCACCATTTCCGCCGGTCAGTTTTACTACGACACTGTCCACACCTACGAATGGGCGCGACCCAGCAAGGACATCCAGACCGACTTCATCAACGGCTTCACCGCCGCAGCAATGATGTCCACGGGTTCCATGGGCGGCATCAACGCCAATGCCGAATTCGAGTTTGGCACAGCATTCCTGCCCAAGAAAGAGCAGTTCGGCTGCTGCACCGGCGGCGCGGGGCTGGCGATCTTGACCAACACGCCAGAGGAAAAGCGGCCGGGAGCAGCCCAATACATCGCCTTTGCCTCCAATCCAGAACAGACCGCTTTCTGGTCCCAGAATACCGGCTACATGCCCGTGCGCAAGAGCGCGCTGGAAAGCGCCGAAATGCAGGCTTACTTCGAGGAGTTCCCACAGTTCAAGACCGCCACGGAACAGTTGGCGCTCACCCAACCCCAGGACTCGGCGCGGGTCTTCGTGCCCAATGGCGACCAGATTATCGGCAAGGGTCTGGAGCGGATCACCGTGCAGTCGGAAGATGTAGCCACGGTCTTTGGCGAGGTTCAGGTAATCCTGGAGCAGGAAGCCGAGCCGGTCGTGGCCGCGCTTCAGGCTGTCGAAGGGTAAATCCGGTTCGTTGGAGAACGCTGGCCAGGAAATCGGTTTTCTCGCGACTCGACAATAGGCAAAAAGGAATGCTCTCCGTCGCCAGATGGGGAGCATTCCTTTTTTGTTTCTATTCAGGAGTCTGCCTCAAAAGCCCTCTTTGCCACGAATTTCACGAATTAGTACGAATTGACTTGTCGGCTTCAGAGAGAAAATTCGTAAAATTCCGTGGCTGAACACCTTTTTGCGGCGCAGCCAGTCAGCCATTCTGGAACGAAACCGCCCGGTGAAATCCGGGAAATCCGTGGCTGACCTGAATAGGCATCCGCTATTTGCGTGAGCTATTTTTCAGCGTCATCCCGAACAGAACGAGGAACGATATGATCGACATCGCGGGCTATTTCAACCGATACGCATGGGCCGTCGAACAGGTGGACGAAGAGGTCTGGCGCGCTACCTTTGCCACTGAAAGCGAGGAAGAGTTTGACCTCTACTGCATGGTCAGCGGTGAATCAGTCCATTTGCGCTCAGCCCGTTCCTGCCACCGCCACAGTCCGAATGCCGGGGAGCGCTATACACGACGCTGCTACGGCTGAACCAGCAACTTCGGGGGCCTACTTTGCTGTAGACGAGGATGGCGACATCAATCTGCTGGCGAATGCGACCAGCGACGAATTGAGTTTCGAGGTTTTTGCGTCAACGTTGGATCTTCTGACCCACTATGCAGAGACGATGGCGCGCGACCTTGGTCGCGTCAGTCGCGAAGTGGGCTATCAAAGCACATTCTTGCGGACCCAATAAGAAACGGGCGCCGACCTAGTCGGCGCCCGTTTCTTATTGACGGCTCAATGGAGCGCGAAGGTTGGGTCCAGTTGCAGAAGTTCTTGGTCGATCTTGGCGCTGACGGCTTCGATCTCCAGGCTCAGCTGTTGCAGGCGATCCCGGCTGGGGATGCCCATACGCTCCAAGACACGTTGGATCTGACGCTCCAGCTCATCTTCGGCAATGTCGCCAAATTCGCCTGTTTCATAGCCATTTTGCGATCCAGATGAGGACAGACGTTGATTGCTCGCGCGCTCTCGTTCGTCGTAAGTTGTGTGTTGCCGGCTACCCGCGGGCACAAGCGCCTCCCCTCGGCGCTCCGCACTATGGATCAAGCGATTGCCCGCCCTCAACGTCGCTCTGGCCGAGTCGAAGGCCAGGCCCCAAAATCCGATGTAGGCAAGCAGCGCACGGTGGCCAGCAGAACACGCACCTCCAAGTCCGTTGCTCAACTGCCGTGGAAATCGAAGGGGTATTGGATTCAACCTGGCGTACATGACACTTTCTCCTCTTTTTCAGGTGATTGGGTTGGTTGGGCAAATGCTCACGATATTGGGAAGCTGATTCCGCCAACCGGCCCCAACGCACCGCTCAGCCCCGACCATCATTATCCTTTATGACGCAGTTATGACGCAGTGCGTTATGTGCTGATTTTAGCACGTAGGATCGCAGAAGTCAAGCAATTCACAACGACCCGCAAGAGGGGTCGATACCCCGGTCGTGGGCGAATCAGGGCGCCGTTGGCAGGGCGAAGCGCAGCAGTTCGGCGCCCTTTTGGTCCAGGATCAGAAGCTCTGTCGGCGCGTGGTTGGCCGCGATTCCGGCCAGGTCGAGCGGGAGGTCGAGCTGATTGCCAAATGTTGGATCGGCCACGATCTCCGTGTCGAAGAGCATCTGCCCTGCGTTGACCGCCAACAGACGCAGCGTCCGCTCCGGCCACAGGCTAAACATCTGTATTCGCAACGCATCAGTCTCGGATGTGAGCAGGTTGACCAGGACATGTTGGCTGGCGTGGCTCACGCTGTCAAGCCCCACACTCGGTGCATAGCTCTCGGAAATCCCCATCCGTTCGCTGGCCGCCAATGGCAGCTTGACCCCAAATTTGCGTGTGACGCCTGCCCATAACTCGATGAACGGACGGTCAAAGCTGACGCTCCCACGGGGATCGACCGCAGCGCTATTCGGATAGCCGAAGGTCCATATCTTCAGACCGGGCGTGCGCCGGTTGTCGGCAATGCGAAAGATTCCCTCGCCGGATCGTTGATCGATCACGCCCCAGAAGTTGCTGGCCTGCATGTCTGGATAGGCATACGCGACGCCCATTTCGGGCCAATTTTCGTACTTTCTCAACGTTCAAAGTGGTAGACATTGGGCGCGTCGGCGGGAGCTCCTGGTTGGCGATGGCGTCGGACCAATCTGGAATCTCTACCTGCTCTACCGGCGCAACGATCTCGGCCGCGTCGGTAGCTTTGGGATTCCCTGGCGAAGATCCGGGGGCCAGCCCAGCGTTTGTCCAATATTCATACTGAACCACCTGCTGGCCTGGATTGAATAGTTCGACCTCGGTTTCGATGGCCGCGCGATCTGCCTGGAGCGTGACCAAAAAGGTCGCCTCGATGCCGGTGGCGGCGGCGGCATATTGGCCAGGTGTCGATGGGTTGTCGATATCATCGGTGAAGGACATGGCAATGGTGATCGCCTGCTCCGTCTGGCTGACGACGCGCAGCTTCCAGGGCAGCAGCCAGCTTTTGCCATGCTCCGGTTCAGGAAAGGTCGGGAAAATACCGCCATAGATCATCAGCCAGTCGTAGTAGAAGATGCCCTCGCCGATCAGATAGGGCACGCCCACCGGGTTGCGATAGAGCTGCTCGTGGCCGGTTGGTTTGTAGATCATGGAGATGACCCGGCCGCCAAATTCTGGCAACAGGGTCACCTTGAGGTAGCGGTTTTCAAGGATCCATGTGTCGAAAGTGCGTTCGACGATCGTGGCTCCATCAAATGAACCGTCCACGATGGTGTGATTCGGGGTGAGTTCATAGGCGTAGGTTGGCCATGTCATGGTGGATTGGGTCAGTGTAACACCTGGCCCTTCCCATCGTTCGGCGGGGGGCAAGCGGCGCACAGCCAGCAGCCAGCGCCATCCAAAGCAACAGTGTTGGCAGATGGAGCCGATAGACCATCGATCGAGGTCGATTCACAGGGTGAGGTGCGGCAACACAGACGCGGCAAAAGGTAGGCACCCTCTGGGCGCGGTGCATCGCCAAAGTGGACGGTGATGCGCCGCGCGCCCTGTGCAATGGCGCTGAGCAAGCCCTCGGTGACCTGCTCCGGCGTGCCGACCAGACCGTCCCCCACTCGGGCGC
>JAAUPU010000122.1 GCA_012032975.1 Caldilineaceae bacterium
TGATACGTTCACCCGCATCACGGCTGGCATCAAGTGCAGGCGAATTTCGGCGCATGTTGCGTGGCGAACCGCCTGGACGACCCAACCCGCGTCTGAAACCCCATTCCGAAGCTTTCCTGCTGCACATCAAGCCGACCTATTACCACGAGAGTGTCACGCGGTTTACCCATACCTTCCGGTTGGGTCTGCTCTCCACCTATCTCTTCATCATCGAAACCATTACCGGCATCTATCTGATGATCTGGTATGCGCCGTCGCCTGAACGTGCCTACGTCGACATGATTCGCCTGCTCAGCAATGTGCCCTTTGGTCAATTCATGCGCGATCTGCACCGGTTGGGCGCTGAGGCGATGGTGGTCTTCGTCACTCTACATATGGTCAGAACCTACCTCACGGGCAGCTACAAAGCGCCGCGCCAATTCACCTCGGTTTACGGGTGTGATCCTGTTGGTAGCCACGCTTTTCTTGAGCTTTTCCGGCTATCTGTTGCCGTGGGATCAGTTGGCGTTTTGGGCGGTGACCATCGGCACGTCGATGGCCGAAGCGATTCCGCCGCCAATCGTGGGCGAAACGGTGAACCTGCTGGCCCGCGGCGCGCCAGACATTGGCGCCAATGGTCTGCTGCGATTTTATCTGCTGCACGTGCTTTTCCTTCCGTTGTTGCTGATTCTGTTCTTCTTTGTACACTACTACAAGGTCGTTCACTTTGGCATCAGCCTGCCCGCGCAGGAGGAAGAGGTAGGCCAGGATACAGCCAACAAAGTGCCGGCTGACCGCCGAGTCTATTACCTGCCCGATGTGTTGCTTGATGAGACCAGCTTCCTGATCGCCTTCACGACTGTCATCGTTGTGATCACCGCCTTTTTCTTCCAGGCGCCGCTGGAATCGATTGCAAATCCACAATCAACGCCCCTGCACACAGTTGCGCCTGGTACTTCTACTGGCTACAGGGCTTGCTCAAGATTGCAGACAAAATGGTTGCCGGCGTCATATTGCCCGGCGTGCTGCTGGTCTTGTTGATCGCAATCCCATACCTCGACCCCAATCCCAGCCGACGTGGGTCGGATCGCAAGGTCGCGATCATCAGTGGTATCGTCGCTGGCGTTGTGATGATCATCTTGAGCTGGATGGGCACGCCCCAATATGCGGTGCTCGGTGCGCCGGCGGTGGAAGTGGTCCAGGAGTTGATGCCCGAGGAGGGCGCCGGTCTGGTCCGCGAGATCGGATACCGCCATCTCCCCGTGGGGGTCTACGATACGCGCTTGTCGGTGGAAGAGCAGACGACCGACGAGGAGTTTGCTGAGATCTTACACGAGTATCAGGCATCCATCCATCACTGGCAGGAGTTGGACCCAGACTTCAACGAGGCGTATGGGATACTGGAGATCACCGAGAATCAGCCCGCCCTGCGGCAGTTGCACTGGAACATTTCCTGGCTAAACAGCGAAGGCACGAATGACAATTTCCAGCGGAATTTCTGGCTTCACCGAGATTCGCTTTACTGGGAACAGTATGGGCGCAGGGACTTCGGTTTCCTTCGTGCCGAACAGGAGGCGGAGTAGAATTCCATGCGCAAACCCTGGTATAGTGCTCTCTACGTAAATTCACCTATCGCCAAGGTGGTGTGGGGGATTGTAATGGTGGTGATTTCGCTGGTCATCGTGTTGTTCTTGGGGCTGATCGAAGAACCACGCATGCAAGCGCAGACTGCCAACTGGGATGGACGCAGCATCGAAACCGGCGCGGCGCTCTATGCCAACAATTGCTCATCGTGTCACGGCTTGGATGGCAAGGGATTGCCGAATGTGGCGCCGGCATTGCACAGTAAGTATTTCTTTACCCAGCGCATGGAGGATGTGGGTTGGGCAGGCACGATCAAGGACTACGTTGAACTCACTGTGGCTGCCGGACGTCCCAGCAAGGTCAAGACTCAATGGGCGCAGATCATGCCAACGTGGAGCAATGTTTTTGGCGGCCCCTTGCGAGGCGATCAGGTCGAGAACCTTGCTAATTACGTTGTAAACTGGCAGGAAAGCGCGCTGATGCAGAGCGATGAAGAAGATCCCTGGCAATTCTTCGTGGATGCGCCGTCCAAGAGTCAGCCGCAGGCAGAGACCGCTGTAGAGGAGAATACAGAGGTCGCAGGACCTCGGCTTCCTCAGGATATTTTCCTCAGCCTGGGCTGTTCCGGTTGCCACAATCTCGACGAAAATCAGACAGCCGATAACCGTGGACCCATCGGCCCGTATATGGGCAATCTATACGAAACCGCAGGCTCCAGGGTGGAGGGTCAAGACGCGGAAACCTACGTTCACACCAGCATCGTGGAGCCAAATGCGTACGTCAACGAAGGCTACACGCCCGGCATCATGCCAGCCAACCTGGTCGATCAGATAAGCGATGAGGAGCTGGACGCCCTGGTAGCGTGGTTGCTTGACCCGAACCGACAACGCTAGACCAACCCATCGTTGTGATTCACGAAAGGCGCTCGGGGAAACTCGTAGCGCCTTTTCTAGTCTGCCATGAATTCCAAGTATAGCCTCACCGACGATCCCCTCTACTATGTGACGATTGGCTTCTTTGCGTTCTTTACGACAGGGCTGTCGGCCATCCTGGGTCAGGTGCGCTTCATGCCGCTCCTCCAGGCGCTCTGCCTGACCGTCTTTCTGGCCAGCGCAATTCGGCGGGGCCGCACCAATCACGCGCTGCTGGCGATTGGCGTGTGGCTTGTCATCCAGATCCTCACCATCACGCTGATGACTTGGCTGGCAGCCGACCGCGTCGATCGCGCCATTGCCGATGGATTCCTGCTTCGCGCGACGTACGCAGAATGGTTTTTCGCTGGCAGCCCGCTTCCCGGCGCGATGAGCGCTGACCCGGGTCGTCGGCTGTTTGAAGTAGCGGGTGTATGGCTTGGCAGCCTGCTCAGCGGTGGGTTGATCGGCGCGTGGTTTCTTGTCCGTGCGGCGAACATGGCCGGCTTTCTGGCCGGCGGTCTGATCCTGGTGTTTGACAGTCCCCTGGCGCCCATCGCTGCGTTTCCGCTGTGGACGATCCTGCGTCTCGCCGGCTATGCTGGACTTCTCGTCTTGACTGGCCGAGCCGATGCTGACCGGCAACTGGTCGCCGACCCACTATTGGACCCAGCGCCGTAGACTCTTGTTGACTTCGCTGGCGTTGCTCGCCATCGCGTTGCTGCTCGAACTCGTGCTGCCGGAGGCATGGCGCTCTCTTTCTCAGGCCGGCGCCCTGCCGCCTGATTTGGTTTCATTCGTTGATTTCCTGGCCAAGTAGTAGAGTCGTTGATATGCTGATCAAGCAGGTTGTGATCCAAGGGTTCAAAACCTTCGCCACCAAAACAGAATTTGTCTTTGATCCCGGTGTGACCGCGGTTGTTGGACCCAACGGCAGCGGCAAGAGCAACATCGTGGATGCGATCCGTTGGTGTCTGGGAGAACAGAGCTTCACGCTGTTGCGCTCCAAAAAGACGAGTGATGTCATCTTTTCTGGCAGCGACCGCAAGGCACGGCTGGGCATGGCCCAGGTGACCCTTCGGCTGGACAATAGCGGCGGTGAGATTCCCATCGACTATACCGAAGTTGAGATCACCCGCCGCGCCTATCGCGATGGCAACAACGAATACTTGATCAACGGTCAACGGGTCCGTCTGCTGGATGTCAACGAACTGTTGGCGCAGACGGGCCTCGGTCGGCGCACCTATGCGCTGGTGGGCCAGGGGCTGATCGACAGGGTGCTGAGCCTGGCGCCGGAAGAACGGCGTTCGCTCTTTGAAGAGGCCGCCGGCATCACCGGCTATCAGACCAAACGCGCCGCCACCTTCGTCGGCTGGAGGCTACGCAGCAGAACCTGACTCGGGTGTACGACATCGTCGCCGAGCTAAGCCCGCGCCTGAAATACCTGCGTCGCCAGGCCGAGCGGGCGCGAGAACGCACCCAGATTGCAGACGATCTGCGCAATCTGTTGCGGATTTGGTATGGGTATCGTTGGCACAAAACGTTGGGCCAGTTGGCCGATCATCACACAGCCGAAGAACGGCTGCGACGGCGCGTGGCCGAGCGTCAAAAATCGCTGACCGCGTTGGGCGAGAAGATCGAAGCCCTGCGCATCCGGCAGGTCGCTCTGCGCGGCCAGCTGGGTGATCTGCACCGCGAAAGCAGCCTACTCCATCGCGACGCAGAGGGCGTTGGGCGTGAACTGGCCGTGGGGCGGGAGCGACAGCGCCAGACCGGTGAGCGATTGGAGGAGATCCACCGCGAGCTTGTGCCGCTGCGCCTACAGCACGACACATTGCACGAGCGACTTGCCAGTTTGGCGAGCGGCCTACGCGAGGCCGAAACGCACTATCTGGCGGCCCGGAATGAGGCGGATGCGACCCAGGCTGAGGCTGATAGTCGGCAGCAAGCGCGTGCTCGTCTCCAGCGAACGCTGGAACAGGCCCGTCAAGAGCTGACCACGCTGTCGAGCCAGGAAGCCGACGTCCGCAGCCGGCTGGAGCAACTTCACGAGCGTCGAGACCTGCTCACGACCGAGCAGACGGGATTTGAAGAGGCTCGCAAGTCAGCGGTCGCTGAAGCCACAGGCGTTGAGACAGAAGAGCGAAATGCGGCGGCGTCTGTTGCTGCCCACGAGGCAGCCATCGCCGAGACCCAGAATGAACTGGGCGCGTTGCGCGGACAGGTCGATGAGCTACGCGCTCAGTTGGCCGAGGCCGAACGCGAACGGCAGAATGTCGAACGCGCAGGCGACCGTCTTCAAACGCGCCATGACCTCCTGCAACGACTGCGGGACGAAGGCGCTGGCTATGCCAGCGGTGTACGCTCCGTGTTACAGGCTGCCAGAAAACAGAACGGCTTGAATGGCCTCATCGGCACAGTCGCATCGCAACTGCATGTCCCGGCCCACTTGGACAAGGCCATCGAGACTGCGCTCGGTGGCGCCTACCAAAATGTGATCGCGGCCAGTTGGGCCAGTTCGAGCGCGGCCATCGAGTTCCTCAAGCGCGAAGGGCATGGTCGCGCGACCTTCTTGCCGCTGGATCGGCTCAACGTATTGCCCCCGATTGATGCACCATCGCTGCCCGGCATCCTTGGCAACGCGGTGGATTTGGTCAGCTTTGACGCGGGTGTAGCGGAGGCGATCAATCTGCTGCTCAACCGGGTTTGGGTCGCCGACGATCTGCCCGCGGCGCGACGGGCGCTGGACGAGCTTCGTCACGGCGCCCGACCCACGGTGGTGACACTGGATGGCGAGATCGTGCGGCCCGGCGGCAGCGTGACAGGTGGCAGTGATCGCAGCCGGCAGGACGATTCCGTCCTGGTTCGAGAGCGCGAATTGCGCGAGTTGCCAGCACAGCTTGCCGAGGCAGAAGCACGAACCGCAGCGGCCGTCACCCGCTGCCGGGAGCTGGCGCGCGAGCTGGAAGGCCTGGCAGTGGATGTTCAGAGCCGAATGGAGCAATTGGCCGACCTTAATCGACAGGCTGACCGGTCGCGTCAGGAATTGGGCGACATGCGCCGGCGTCTGGATCGGGCACAGCAGGCGGCCCGCTGGCAAGGAGAACGGCTCGCGCAAACCAGAACCGAATTGAGCGAGCTGGAACGGGTCGAAGCCGAGCTTGTTGACACATCCAATCGCCTGGCAAACGCACGGGCCACTGCGGACGAGGCGTTGTCGCGCTCTGAGCGCGAGGTCGAGGAGACCGGCCTGGGAGAGTTGCTCAATCGGCTGGCGGACCTGCGCGCGCCGCGGCTTCGGCGGAGGGGGATTTGCGCAGCCAGCGCAATCTGCTTACCAACACCGAGCAGGCGTTGGCGGAAACCAACAGTCAAACACGCGCCAAGGAGGAACGCGTCGCCGAATTGACCCAACTGAGCGCTACGTTGAAAGCACAATTGCTCGCGCTGGATACCCAGGAGGAGGCGCTGGGCCGCGCCATCAGCGGGCTGCAAGGGCGCATCGACCCTGCCGAAGCAGAGTTGACCCAACTGGAGAGCGAGCAGGCCGCGGAGGAGGAGCGCGAGCGCATCTATCAGCAGACGCTGCGCACGGATGAGAGCGCGTGGAACGCGGCCCAACTGCAACACCAGCGCACCGAAGACGCGCTGCGTCAGATGCGCCACGAGATCGAGCAGGATCTGGGTCTGGTCCTGCTGGAGGAGAGTGAGGAGCTTGCCTATCAACCGCCTCTTCCCTGGGAGACCATCGTCGAGCAACTCTCCGTTCCTGACGAGTTGCCCGATGACCTGGAGAAAGATGTGCGCGAGATGCGCGCCCGGCTCAGCCGGTGAGCAACGTCAACCCCGACGCGCCGCGCGAATACGAAGCCGCGGCCGAACGCTTTCAATTCTTGGAAACAGAGTCCAAGGATCTGGAGGCCGCGGCCAGCGATCTGCGCAAGATCCTGCGCGAGTTGGACGAGGTCATGCGCGTGGAATTGGCGCGCACCTTCAGCGCAGTCGCTGAACAATTTGTTCACTTCTTCCAGCTTCTCTTCAACGGTGGGACGGCCAAGCTGGAACTGACCGACCCTGACGACATCGCTAACACCGGGATACGAAATCATTCGGCCCCGGCCACCGGGGCAAAGCGTTCCCCCAAAAGCCCTGGGCGCTGCTCTCTGGCGGCGAGCGCACGCTTTCTGCCTGCGCGCTGATCTTTGCCATCTTGCGCGTCAGCCCGACGCCCTTCTGTGTGCTGGATGAAGTCGACGCCGCGCTGGACGAGGCCAATGTCGACCGCTTTCGCCAGACAGTGGACGAGCTGAGCGACGGCACTCAATTCATCATCGTGACCCACAACCGGCGCACGCTGGAAGGGGCCAACGCGATCTACGGGGTCACCATGGGCGGCGACGGGGTCAGCAAGGTGATCAGCTTGCGCCTGGAGGCAGACAAGCTGTTGCAGCAAAATGGCGATGGTGGCGCGGATGAACTGAATCAGATTGAGGAAGTGGTGCAGTTGTAAGTGGGTTGACCGGTCGTGAGTTGTGCAGCGGCAGGGGTCAGCCGTCGATGAAGAACCGCTCGTCCAATTCTGGAAGTGGATGGGTCATCAGAAGTTCGACATCTTCTTCATATTCGGGCGCGCTGAGGTTGAGCCGGTGCAGGGCCATCGCCGCAGCCGCTTGGGAAGATTCCTGTTTGCTGCGTCCTCTGCCCACGCCGATCGGCTGCTGAAAAAGGGAGACCTGAGAGACAAACACCTTGGCGTGGTCGGGGCCGTCGGCTTGCAGGGTCTTGTACCTGGGGGCGGCGTTTAGGTGGCCTTGAGACCACTCTTGCAGCCGGCTTTTGGCGTTTCTGGTCAGTGATTCGTCGGACAGAATCAGCGTCAATTCCTGCTCTACCAGGCCCAGCACAAAGTGCCGCGTTACCTCCATCCCCTGGTCTAAATAGATGGCGCCCACGACTGCCTCGAAAACATCGCTCAACAGCGACGTGCGCTTTCGCCCGCCGCTCTCCTCTTCACCTTTGCCCAATCGCATCCTCTGGCCAAATTGAAGCCGTCGCGCATAGCGGGCCAGCGCCGCGCCTCGCACAAGCGCCGCGCGCAGCTTGGTCAGCTCTCCTTCCTGATAGTCTGGAAAG
>JAAUPU010000123.1 GCA_012032975.1 Caldilineaceae bacterium
AAGCAGCCAGACACGACACACATGAACACAATCTCATCGAAAGACATGCTCAAACCGCTCACAAAAGACGCCATTGGCAAGGACTACGCTTCGGATCTGTCCGTTCAGGACTATACGAAGAAAACACCAATTGATGGTGTGCAGCTAATCAACCTGAATATGTTTGTCGATGACGGCGGTTCGCTGGCCGAAGTCGTCCGCCTGTTGCCCGAAGTGCGTCATGAGCGGCCCGAACTGCCTGACCCTAAGCCGCTTCGGGAAAGCTGGCAGCGCCAACACTTCTTCGAGGCGCTGGCTCGGCTTTTCCAATCTCACACCGCGCCTCTGCTACTTCTGCTGGATGACGCACAATGGTGCGACCCAGAAACGCTGGAGTGGTTGCGTTTTCTGCTGCGCTATGCGCCCAACGCCCCGCTGCTGATTGTAGCCACCCAGCGCACAGAAGAGGTGCTGGCCGATCATCCACTCCAGCCGCTGCTCCTTGATCTGCGCCGGGCTGGACAGGTGAGCGAGATCGCCCTCGGCCCGCTGGATCGCAATGAAACGACGGCGCTGGCCAGCCAGATCGGCGGCGAAAATTTGGCGCACAGCAGAACGGACAGGCTGTTCAAGGAGACGGAAGGAAACCCGCTTTTTGTGGTCGAGATGGTGCGGAGTATTGGAGATCGGCGATTCGAGATCGGAGCATCGGACACCCATTCGTCAATATCAAATCGCCGATCTCTTCCCCCCAAAGTCCAGGCTGTGATCGAAGCCCGTCTGGCTCAACTGTCGTCCGCTGCCCGCGAGCTGGCCGGTCTGGCCGCGACCGTCGGCCAGGAATTCACAGTGGAATTGTTGGCTCTGGCAAGTGACCAAGACGAAGCTGCGGTTGTCCAGGCGCTGGAAGAACTGTGGCAGCGCCGCATCGTCCAGAGCCATTCAGAAGCGCGCTATGATTTCAGCCATGACAAAATCCGCGAGGTTGCATATGCCAGCGTCAATCCGATTCGGCTACCTCTCCACCACCGTCGGTTGGCCGCCGGCCTGGAAAGGCAATACGGCGGCGATCTGGATGCGGTCAGCGGTCGGCTGGCGCGTCACTATGAGGGAGCCGGTCTGACCGGGCAAGCCATCCGTTCCTACAGACAGGCAGCGCAGGCGGCGCGACATCTTCATGCCAACGCAGACGCCGCGGCTTTCTATCGGCGGGCGCTCTCATTGCTGAAAGCGCAGTCAGAAACAGAGTCGCGAGACGAACAGGAGTTTGCCCTTCAGACCGAGTTGGGCGTCTGTGTAGTGGCGACCAATGGCTATGCCGCGCCAGAAGTGAAGCAAATCTACACACGAGCAGCCGACTTGTGCGAGCGCTTTGGACGCCCGGTCGATGGTCCCATCCTCCGTGCGCTGGCAATCGCCAATGTGATCACCGGCGACCTGCATACGACATACGCATTGGGCGAAGCCATTCTGCGCAACGCAGCGATCAGCGGCGATCAGATTCTGCGTGTGGAGGGGCATTACGTGCTGGGCATCAGCAGCTTCTGGATGGGTGACTTCGTCGCGTCACGCATCCATCTGGAGCAGGCCATCGCCCAGTATGACCCCAGTCGACATGGCGTTCACATCGCGCTCTATGCCCAGGATCCCAAAGTAGTCTGCCTCTGTCGCCTGGCGCGCACGCTCTGGTTTCTGGGCTATCCTGACCAGGCTGCGATCCAGATGCAGCACAGCCTGGAACTTGCCAGGGTTTTGGGCCATCCGTATAGCCAGGCCTACGCATTGAACCATGCCAGCGAATTGTATCTGGAGCTTGGCGATCTCCACCAGGCCGAAATATATGTCGATGAGCTTCTGGCCTTGACGGATAAACAGGGGATCTGGCTGTGGCGACAATACGGGTTGATCGTTCAATATTGGTTGAGGTCGCATCGCGAGCCAGATGAACAGGTCATCCTCCAGATGCAGCGCGCGACCGAGCAGGAGTTGGCCTCCACGCGCAATGAGTTGAGCGCCGAAGAAATGGCGTTACCCACAGGATTGCATTCGTTTCGCTACGGCTGGATCGCGGCCGCATATCTGCGCATCGGGGCGATTGAGCAGGGGCTTGCCGCCATCGCCCATGCATTCGCCGGCCTGGCAAAGACGGACGAGCGCTTCTACGAGGCAGAGCTGCATCGTATTCACGGTGAGTTGTTGTGGGTGCAAGGGGCATCCGCGGATGTGGTCGAGGCCAGCTTCCAGGCAGCACGCCAAGTCGCTCAAGCGCAGCAGGCCCGTTCGTTGGAATTGAAGGCAGTCCTGAGTCTGGCCCGCTTCTGGTCGGCGCAGGGACAAGTGGCCGAAGCACGCCAGGCGCTGCAAGCCACCTATGATTGGTTCACAGAGGGATTCGACACCGCCGACCTGAAGGATGCGCGCATGTTGTTGCAAGAACAGTCGAATTGAACCCACAAGCGACCAACCATCACTAGCCGAGCAACGCCACCAGCTCATCGATCGTTGTTAAACGAATTCCTTCCTGTCGCAGTAGTTCTACAACAGATTCAGCACGGAGGTCTTCGTCCGCGGTCACAAGGAATTCCACCAGTCCAAAGACCGCTGTCGCAATGACTTTGTCGTCTTCTGGATCTCTACAGATCGGGAAAATACGGGGAAGATCGACGATCTCCATCTCTACTACAAGCTGGTCGAAAAAAGTTCGCAGAAGCTCAGGATAAATCAATTCAGCGATCTCTGGATCATCCAGTACGCGTCTATATTCTGCCAGCAAAGGCGGAGAACAGATGACGGTGACACGTCTGGATGCCAGGCCATGATGAAGGTTGCCAGTTCTGGCGGGCGCATCATGGCACGAACCAGTTGGTTCGTATCAAGCGCGATACGCACCTCTATGATCCCGTCGCATGGCGCGCCCGATCAATGCGCGCATCGAATTCTGAATCGCTAATCGCAGGTGGCGAGAATCCCTCTCTCATCGCGGCTTGGATTGCCGCCATGACCGCGTCAAATCGCGCTCGACGCTTTGGATGATCGTCGACAATCTCCTCTGTTATCACCATAACCGCTATTCTTGCGCCAACTGGTATATCGTCTGGCAGTGCAATCGTTCTTGTCGCACCAACGGTAGAAACGAAAGCCGGAATTGTCTTCATTAGTACCCTCACTTTTCAACCACCCGCATCGTTCGCATTGCTCACTCTAGGAATTTTAGCCCATGACATTGGTTTCGTAAAGCAAGATGATTTCCTTGGTATCTCCACATTTAGAACGCTCCGCGGAACGGTTTTAGAACGGCTCGCCGAGTATTGTCACGTTACGGATTTGTTGCGTCTTGATCGGGCGTATTCAAAGCCGGTTGGCAGTCTGGGGACTTGCAAATTCAAAAGTCATTCAATGGAGGAGACCATGACGACGATAGGTGCAATTGAAGCCCTTGCAAACGGGGCCATCCATGCCGAACGGGTCGAACAGATCGGGCAGGAGGCCATCGCAACCTTTGCACAGAGCCTGGCCGGTGCGCTGCTGCAGCCCGGCGACGATGGTTACGACGAAGCCCGCCAGGTCTGGAATGGCATGATCGACCGGCGACCCGCGTTCATCGCCCGCTGCACTGGAGCCGCCGACGTGATCGCCGCGGTCAACTTTGCTCGAGAACATGATCTGCTCGTGGCGGTGCGGGGCGGCGGTCATAACGTGGCTGGGAGCGCGGTCTGCGAGGGCGGTTGATGATCGACCTCTCGTTGATGCGCGGCGTGCGCGTGGATGCCAAAGCACGTACGGTGCGCGTGCAAGGCGGTGCGCTTTGGGCCGACGTAGACCGGGAGACCCAGATTTTTGGCCTGGCCGTGCCCAACGGCTATGTCTCCACCACCGGCGTGGCCGGTCTGACCCTGGGCGGCGGCTATGGCCATCTGCGCCGCAAGCATGGCTTGAGTTGCGACAATCTGCTCTCCGTGGACATTCGTCACCGCGGACGGTCAACTGCGGGTGGCGAATGAAACAGAAAACGAGGATATCTTCTGGGCGATCCGCGGCGGCGGCGGCAACTTTGGCGTCGTCACCTCGTTCGAGTTTCGCTGTCATCCCCTCGGCCCGATGATCTATCTGAACGCACCCTTCTATTCCATCGAAGAGGCAGGCTCGATGTTGCGCCGGTGGCGAGATTTTATGGCCTCCGCGCCCGAAGAGATTTCGTCCAATGCATTCTTTTGGAGCGTCCCAGATCTACCCGACTTTCCAGAGGCGGCGCGAGGAAAATCGCTCGTGGGCACCCCCCTTGTCTACTGCGGCGCTCCTGAAGAAGGGGAACGGGCGACCGAGGCGCTGCGCAAGATGGGGACACCCGTGTTGGACCTGAGCGGCGCGATCCCCTACGTTGCCGCCCAGAGCGCCTTCGATCCCTTCTTCCCCCACGCCACATTGCAGTACTATTGGAAGGCGTTGCACCTCAACCACCTGGGTGATGAAGTGATCGACGCGATTGTGGAAGCGGCCATGAACAAGCCAACGCCCATGACGATTATCCCCGTCTGGCACTTCGGCGGAGCCATGAGCCGGGTCGATCCGACCGCCACGGCCTACTGGAATCGCCGCGTGCCGTTTATGGTCAGCTTCGATGCGGTCTGGTCCGATCCGGCCGACGCCGAACGTTGCATTGCCTGGGCGCGCGATGCCTGGGCTGCCATGCACAAATTTTCTGATGGCGGCATCTATGTCAACTTCCCCGGCATGGGCGAGGAGGGCGAGGCACTGGTCCGCAAGGCCTATGGTGAGAATTACGAGCGTCTGGTTGCGGTGAAGAGCCGGGTCGATCCCGGCAACCTCTTTCGCATGAACCAGAATATCAGACCGAAGGAGTGATTCCGAACCATCCATCCGAGTCAGCCGGAATCGCTGCATGGTCCTCACCATGCAGCGATTTTGGTTTTGGCCAAACTCCCGTCCGCTGCGGTTCCAAGTTCGCCCCGGTCTTTGGCCGCACGATTTGGTGCATGGGCAGCGTCATGTTAGCATAATGTCAATATATGGGCACTATATTGACATTTTTTTTCTGAGCGAGATATCAGATGAACAAACTGCCACAGATTGAATCGATCAGCACCATGAAACATCGCTACAAGGAGGTCATCGCCAAGCTAGACAATGGACCGGTGGTGCTCACACAAAATTCCGCGCCGGTCGGCGTGTTGATTTCACCAAGAGAATGGAATCAGATGGTCGATGAGCGCGAGGATCTGGAGGATCTGATTGCACTCTTGAAGGCCGAACTCGAAGTCGCCGAAGGCGAAGCAACAATGCGGGAAGTGAACCCAGACACATTGTCAGAGGAGTTGGGAGTTGTAGACCCGCTACCGGCTTGACATCTCGCCGAGGGCGGAAAAGGCATTGTACAGCCTACCACACGGACTTAGGCAAGATCTGCTCGGGATCATTCGGGATCTCACGGAAGATCCGTACCCGATTGACTCCAAGGCTTTGGATCGAGAGCTGACCGGGCGACATGTGATACGATACGCTGGGTGGCGAGTTCTGTATCGTGTCAATGAACAGGACAAAGCTGTGAAAATCTTTGACGTTCGGACCAGAGATAGCGACACCTACCTGAACGTGCCATAGCAACCATCAGCCCACCTCATTCCAATTCAACACCTCTACACGGGCGCCCGCGCCCGGCTGCGTCGTATAGACCTCTGGCCAGATATTGGTAGCCTTGGCATATTTTTCGAAGATCGCATCGGCCACTGCCTGCTCGCCGCCGGCCTGCACCAGCGCGACCGCGCACCCGCCAAAGCCGGCGCCGGTCAAGCGTGCGCCATAACAGGAGGCCGCGCTGCCCATCGCCTCGACCATCACATCCAGGGCCGGGCTGCTCACCTCGTAGTCATCGCGTAAGCTGGCGTGGCTGGCGTTCATCAGCCTGCCAGCTTCCTCTAGATCGCCCCGCTCGAACGCAGCCACGGTCTGGATCACGCGCTCGTTTTCGTCGACCACATGCCGGCAGCGGCGGTAGACCAACGGTGGCAGCAGGTCTCGATGCTCCTCCAGTTGCGCGCTGGTCACATCGCGCAGCGCGCGGATGTCCGGCAGAACCGATTGCAACAGCGCAACGCCGCTTTCACACTGGGCGCGGCGCTCGTTGTAGGCGCTGCCCGCCAGCGAACGGCTGGCCTTGGTGTTGCCGATGACCAGCGCCGCGTCGGCTGGCATGGGGATCAACTGGTAGTCGAGGCTGCGACAGTCGATGAGCAGGGCATGCCCCTCCTCGCCCAGCACGCTGATGAACTGGTCCATGATGCCACAGTTGACACCGACGAATTGGTTCTCTGCCCGCTGCGCGGCCAGCGCGATCTGGGGTCCACTCAACCGGTCGGCTGGAAGACCGGCCGCGGCCATCAAACCGAGCGCGGAGGCCACCTCCAGCGCGGCCGAACTGCTCAACCCGCTGGCGCGCGGCACATTGCCGCTGACCAGCGCGTTCATGCCAGTCAACGGCAACCCCTGCTCCTGCAAGACCCAGGCCACGCCCCTGGATGTAGTTGCTCCACAGCGTCTGCTTGTTGTAGGCTAGCGCATCCAGGTCGAATTCGTCCCACTCGTCATACTCCAGTGAAAAGATGCGCACACAGCGGTCCGCTCGCGGGCGCAGCACCATGCGGATGTCCCGCTTGAGCGCCACCGGCAGCACAAAGCCGTCGTTGTAGTCGGTGTGTTCGCCGATGAGGTTAACGCGGCCCGGAGCCTGAACCAGCAGCGGCGGCGGGCTGCCGAATTTTTCGGTAAAAGCAGTGGTTACTTTTTGTCTCAGATCCATCTGCAAAATCTCCTTCATGAACCTCCGGGAGGTTCCAAGCTAAACCTCCCGGAGGTTAATTTAGCGCACGGCAATTTTACCGCGTTCCAGAATTAGATTCTCGAAATCGGGGGGTTTTTTGGATGAGCGTGCGCAGGTGGTGGGGAACGGCCGTACCCCCTGCATAACTCTCCGTTTTTGTGCTAGACATAGGCTTTATTTACTGTAATGAAACCGACAAGCAATGATGATCAGGGCATCATCTGTGGCGCGATAAACCAATCGGTGTTCGGAGTTGATTCTGCGAGACCAATAACCTGCCAAATCGGCCTTCAATCGCTCAGGTTTGCCAGTTCCTTCAAAGGGGGTGCGACTTGCTTCTTTGATGAGGTGATTAATTCGTTTGAGAAGTTTACGATCATTTTGCTGGAACCAAAGATAATCGGCCCACGCGGTTGGCGTAAAATGTGATTTTCATCAATCAGTCAATTCTTTTTCTGTTTGGTAACCTGCTTTGTCTTCTGCAATGGATTGCCGTAAATGTTCAGAATTTGCCGGGGTGGAAAGTAGGTAAAGTGTCTCTTGCCAGGCGTTAAATTCATCCAGCGAAAGCATCACAATGCTTTGCCCACTTTCTGAACTAACAATTGTTGGTTCAACGTCATCAACACACGAGCAATGAGATTTTCCAAATTTGACTGCGCTTCTTTTTGCAGTTAATATTTTCATTCAAATTACCTTTATTCAGCTA
>JAAUPU010000124.1 GCA_012032975.1 Caldilineaceae bacterium
CAACAGCCCATAGAGCAAGTTCCACAGCCAGGGCGCCGGCAGCCAGGTGGGCAAGTATGCGAAGTTGTAGTGCTGGAACGCATCCAACACAAGCTGCGCTGTCGGCGCGAGGATCCAGAACTCGCGGTCGACCAGCCGCGCCTGGTCCAGAAAGGGTAGCGCCCACGGCGACCAGAGCAACAGCGCGATTCCCTGGATAAGGAGCCAACGACGCAGAAAGTGGGGCTGATCGAGCGCAGGCAGCGATGAGTCCACAAAGCCGCGCCGTCGGAGCCAGAGCGCGACAAAGATCGACACGTTGAGGGCCAGGGGAAAGAAGACCGCGGCGCTGTTGTGGGTGAGCATCACCGCTGCCTGTGTGACCGCCAGCCCCAGCCATGCGACGCGATTCCGTCTCCCTGGCTCGACCGAGACGAGGACGCGCGCAAGGCAATAGAACGCTGCGGCCACGGCCAAGGTGAGCAGCGCGTACATGCGGGTCTCCTGGCCATAGCGCACATGGTACGGGGAAATCGCGAGAATCAGCGCGGCGATCAGCCCGACGTTGTCGTCGAAAAAGCGGCGAATTGCGCCGTAGAAGAAGGGGATCGCCAATGCGCCGCTCAGCGCGGAAAGCGTCCGCACAGACCCTTGGAGATCGCCGAACAGTCGTTGCCAACCGTGCAACAGAGCGTAATAGAGCGGTGGGTGCTGGTCGATGAGCGCCAGCCAGCGCCAGCCTTCGAGAAGCGAGTGATCGGCGATCCAGACGCTGAACGCTTCATCGAGCCACATCTCTTTGGCGCCGATGGTATGCAGCCGCAAGGCCGCGGCCAATGCGAAAACAAGCCAGGGAGTCCACACAACCGGGTTGTGCCAGAAAGCCGTGCGCATCTTCGTTTTCCGAACTGTTTGACAATTTGGCGCGCCCAAGCTAGAGTTTGCCTATCGCTTGGTCGAACGATTGCGTCAGATATCTTGGGCTAGAAACACTTGCGGATGGGTCAAGGATCGTGAGTGCCTGGCAGGATGACAGGGTGAGAAGACAGGGTGACAGGATGAGGATTCTCTCACGCTCCGACCTTGCCATTGTCGTCTTCGATTACGTCTTCGATTACGTCGTCAATTGCGTCGTCAATTTCGTCCCATCATGGATGGCCGTTGATCCAGCAATCAGTGGTCAGTAGAATCAGAGATGTAAGCCTTGAAGAACCTTGTCGGACTCAAAGACATCGCGAAACATGAACCAGCTAGATACAAGGTAGACGCAGACGTGGAGATGGCGCAAACTGAGGATCTCAGTATGCGCCATCTGCTTGCCGAGCTAGCCCGGGTAGACGTCCACGTAGCCAAAGCGGTGCAACAGTGGCAAGCGGCCGGGCGTGATCCCAACAACGCATTCCACGGTCTCATCATCACAAGTGAGGAAGCGGTCGCTCTGCTGTCCCTGCCCTTCAGCGGGAACTGGGGCCAAATCAGCGATCTGGATGCGGCAGAGAAACGAGGATTTGCGTTGGCCAGCGCCGAAGCCACGGCGAAGGCGGCGCAGTTGGTGGAACAGGCTGCGGTCACCGGCCAACAGCTTCGACTGACCTGGCTGTGTGATGTCTTTGGGCTTGACGATTTCCAGCGCGATGCGTTGCTTGTCTGTCTGGCGCCGGCGCTGGACCTCCGCTACGAACAGCTTTTCGGATATCTCCAGAACGACGCAAGCAAACGCCGTCCAACGGTCAACCTGGTGTTGGATTTGCTCTGTGCGCCAGGCCCCAGCCGCCTGATCAAGCTCAATGACTTTGCCTCCACTGCCCCCTTGGCGCGCCATCAGCTTGTCGAACTTGCGTCGGACCCGAATCAGCACCAGCCGCCATTGCTGGGCAAGTCGTTGGTAGTCGATACGACGGTAGCCTCCTGGCTGCTGGGCGCCTACCGACCGCGGCCAGAGTTTGAGGCTGCCGTCAAGCTGGAGCAGCCACAGGTGACGGAGGAACTCGAACTGCTGACGCTGCCACTCCGATCTCAACTGGAGCATGCGCTTCTGATCGACCGTCCCATGCTTATCTTTTCTGGCGTCGATCTGGATGCGCATCGTGCGGCAGCCGGCTTGGTCGCAGTGCGATTGCAGCGCTCGCTGCTCTCGTTGGACTTGGGCGTGTTGGCGGGGCAAAACGCGCCTGTCATGAAGGCCATTCGCCTTGCCTTGCGAGATGCGCGGCTTACGAATGCAATCGTGTACCTACATGGCTGGGATGTTGCATTGCAGGACGCACAGGCGCCGGTTGCGCTGCTCAGCGAGCTTTGTGACCACCCTGACATATTGATCATCTCCGGCAACAGTGGTTGGCAGATGGAAGGCATCGACCGTCAGCGCACTGTGCTGAGCGTCGAATTTGACATG
Source organism: Caldilineaceae bacterium (assembly GCA_012032975.1). The sequence continues at coordinate 2,375 of JAAUPU010000124.1, forward strand.
CCCGATTACGCCCAACGCCGAAATCTCTGGCACTACTATCTGCATCGCGAACTCAGTGACGAGATTGGCGACCAGGGCGACGATTGGGCTGTGAATATGGCAGGTCAATTCACGCTTACCACAAGGCAAATCCGCGATGCGGTGGCCTCCGCGCGCGATGTGGCCATTCGTCGCGGCGACGCGCTTGTCCAGAACGACCTTTTTGTGGGTGCGCGTACGCACTCCAGTGCGCGACTGGTGGACATGGCGCGCAAGATCGAGCCGCGCTATGACTGGAGCGACCTCATTCTGCCAGCGGATCAGTTGCAGATTCTGCGCGAGTTGGTGGACATGGTGAGGAATCGTGGTCTGGTTCTGGAGGAGTGGGGGCTGGGCAAGAAGTTGGCCTCCAGTTCGGCCGTGACCGTACTTTTTGCCGGTCCGCCGGGCACGGGCAAGACCATGGCAGCCGAAGTGGTGGCCCGCGATCTGGGGCTAGACCTCTACAAGATAGATCTTTCGGGCTTGGTCAGCAAATATATCGGCGACACCGAGAAGAATCTGGAGCGGATTTTCACAGAGGCACAGAGCAGCAATGCCATCCTATTTTTTGACGAGGCCGATGCTATTTTGGCAAACGTTCTGGGGTCAAAGATGCGAGGGACCGCTACGCCAACATCGAGGTAAGCTATCTGTTGCAGCGGATGGAAAGCTACGATGGCATCACCGTCTTGGCCACCAATCTTCGTTCTAACATCGACGAGGCTTTTTTGCGCCGTCTTCAATTTGTAGTGGATGTGCCCTTCCCGGACGAGGAGGATCGGCTACGTATCTGGCAGACTTTGATGCCTACCACGGTTCCATGTGCGCCTGATGTGAAACTTGACGAGCTGGCCAAACGCTTCAAGATGGCCGGTGGCAATATTCGCAATATCATCGTGAGCGCCGCCTACCTGGCTGCCAATGATGGCGGCTCGATCACCATGACCCATCTGCTCCATGGCACCCGACGTGAACTGCAAAAATGGGCCGGTTGATCGTGGAAGACCACATGCAACGGTAAGATTTAGGCCAAGGCGCCTCCGCCGCCACCCGCTCCTTCGCTGCTGGAAACGGTGGCGTTCGGGTCTTCTGAAGAAGTTGTCTCCTCCACAGGTACAGGCTGCACGATTGTGGAGCCGCCCTCATGCTGCAAGACGACCTCCTCCACGATAAAATTGGTGCTCTCCGCGCTGATTTCGCCCAGGCTGATCCGCGAGGGCCATACGTTCTCAAATTGGAAAACTACCGCAGGAGTGTATGAACGATCCAGAACCGTGATGGTCACGTAGCGCCTCATCCCCACTGTGTCGCCGGATACAACCTGCTTGCGCCACTCCCAAAACAGGATGTCACGCGTGACGCCCCGTTTTAAGGTGATCTCACCGGGATCGCTGCGGCCGGGAATCACATGGACCACTTCCGCGCCTTTCGCGTCAACCGTCTTGTGGGTGACAACGTCATTCTTGTTGCCCACGCCGGAGGCTTCGGTGAAATACCCAATCGACTCGCCCCCATTGACACCGGAAATCTGGACCTGGAAAGTAAAACCAGCCAACGGATCGCTAGGTCTGACACTCGGTTTAGCCATGTACGTTCAACGCTCCTTACTCAGCCAGCGACGTTTGGATCGGCAGGAGGGGCAGCATTATTCTTTTTGGGGTCGGTCCACGGGAAGTCAAAATTGAAGCCCTCATGTTGCAGGGTAATCTCTTCGATAAGATAGGAATCGCTGGATGACTCTATCCCGGTCACTGATATGCTCGACGGCCACACATTCTTGTATTCGAACTCCATGACTTCATTGTAGGCTCGGTCAAAAAGCGTGATCTGAATATTCCGCCGAGCGCCTGTATGTCCCCGGCAGTCACCTGCTGTCGCCATTTCCAGAAGTCCTGCCCCCGCGTGACTCCCCGCTTCAAGGTGATTTCACCGCCATCGTCGCGACCCGGCAACTTCTGGGTGACCTCTTTGCCGTTTGGACCAATCGACTTGTGGGTGATGACTTCGCTCTCGTCTTGCAGTCCAGACAACTCGGTGAAATATGCGGAAGCCAATTCTACTTGCGGATCATCCGGGCCAGCGACGCCGACGCTTGTGACTCCAGTGCCGGCGCCCCAACTCACTTTGAACATGAAGCCAATCAGTGGATCGCCGTCGAAAAACTTCCCAGGCGTGCCTTCTCTTGCCGTCGCCATTTTTCCGCTCCCAACTTCCTCGATTGAGATGCAACGTGACAGAGGAAATGGATGTCAAGCACACTAGAGATCGCCGCCCTTTCCCTCCTTGCGCCATCATACCATCAGAAATGAGCCGTACCAAAACGCTAATTATGTGGTATATAAGCTCCTGTTTTGCAAGCGCAATTGCGCGCGTGTGTCCGACATCTGCCGCGCACTGACGTCGCGAATCGCTGCCATTGTTTCCGAAAGTTGGTCAAGTCAGCGGATGCTAGAGGATATTCGGTAGAATAGATAGCCCGTATCTGCTTTGTATTTTTGGCGTTTTACAGTTCGTTTCTGCTGTGGTATAAGTGAGTGCCTCGTAAGGTAACCTCGGCTGATATTCCTTGCGAGAATGGTCGGCGTCTGGTTTCCAAATTCATGCTCGCAATTCAGATGAAGGCATGGTCTAAATGATCGATGAGTTGGATGAAGCGTTACGCGAGTTGTTGGTACGTGAGATTCCAATTTCCGGTGGCGATGTAGAGATATCCTTTGACCAGCCACGCCGCGAATGGTCATCCCGGCTGAGCCGGCCGACCATTAACCTCTTCATGCATGACGTTCGCGAGAATAACAAACTGCGTACGCAGCAGCCCTTTTTTGACACCGTAATCACCGGCGATGGTGCTTCGGTCTCGCGTAATTCCTTTCGAATCGACGTTCATTACATGATTACAGCATGGACGACCGATCCGGCTGATGAACACCGACTTCTTTCTCGCGTGTTGATGGCGTTCCTGCGCCATATGGAACTGCCAGACGACCTTGATGATGGAACGCTCTCTAATGATGGTCAGTTTGCCGTCCTCTTGAAGGTTTCCCAGTACGAGAATGTGATCAATCCCCGTGAAATGTGGGCAGCGTTAGACAATGAGATGCGCCCGTCCGTTGACTTGATTGCAACCATCAGCATCAATCCCTTTGAACCTCTGTTGGTTCCTCTGGTCACAGAGACTCAATTTGGCTTTGGTCAGGTAACAGGCAGCCAGAACAGGGATCAGGATGGTGGTTATGCCGTTGGAACGTTTTCCACCAGCACCTACCACACGGTTGCTGGTGTGGTTCGTGGCGTGAATTTGGATGAGCGTATCGCGGTCGAGATACTGGAAATAGCCGTGCCTGTTACGGTCTATTCCAACGGCAGTTTTGTGATAGAACGCGTTCGAGAGGGGGACTATACATTGGTCGTTTGGACGGCGGAAGGAGAACGGTCGGAACATCCAATTTCGGTGCCATCCGATGATGGGTTGATCGAAGTCTTTGCGAGTTAACGATGTGTCGTGAAGGCCGTGACTGCCGCAAGACTGTCAGCGTTCTGTAAGGAGTAGACAGCCATATCTCCTTGCGGAGTTGGGTCGTACCGCCGGTAAGTCTGCGATTTCTCGCGTTTTTGATGATGGACTCGACTCGGCTATCATATCGGGTGGTTGCACAGGTTCGACCGTTGGCCCAATTGCGTGTTGGTTTCTGCTTGTCACAAGTTTTTTGTCGCAGTTTTGGCACTGTGGTTCTAAACCGCTCAATCGCGGAACGTAGTGAAATGCAATGATCGTGAAACAGTAGAGGAGGGATTGAATGCCAGAATATTTGTCACCAGGGGTCTATGTCGAAGAGATAAATAGCGGCCCCAAACCGATCGAAGGTGTTGGTACTGCCATGGCCTGTTTCGTGGGCTTCACCGAAAAAGCCCAACTCGAGCGAGCCGTGGATGGAGAAACCATTGTGGAGGATGTGCTAAACCGTCCACAATTGGTGACCAACTGGACCCAATATTCGGAGCGCTTTGGCGGTCTGGTAGAGGGTGCCTATTTGCCGCACGCGGTCTATGGCTATTTTCTGAATGGCGGCACCCGTTGTTACGTGCTCAGCTTGAAGACGATTCCAAAGGCGCAGACCAGCCTTGTTGGAAGCGATGGCAAGGCTCAGCTGGTGGTGCAGGCCAAGCAAGCGGGTTTTGACGGCCTGCGGTTGCGAGTCAGGGTAGATGCGCCAGACGCGTCGCCTGGCGCATCCTCCAAGAGCAGTAAGAGTAAAGACTCCAAGGATGATGCCAAGGACGATGCCAAGGATTCAAAATCTTCCTCGTCGAGTAGTTCAAGCAGTGCGACCGCAGATGCGCAACCTTTCACACTCTTTGTCGAGAAGCAGGGTGTGACCGGCGCCTGGCTACCGCAAGAAGAGCTGCGGGATGTCCAGCTGGTCGACGTTGAAGGTGAGAATGGCAGTGAGGTCCGCGTCACCTATCGTAACAACAAGCCCTCGCGTTTCGTGGATATTCTGCTCCCCGGCAACGGTGCTTCCGCCGCCCAACTGATGCCGCGTAGCCAAGAGCAGGCCTTGAACATTCAGAAGCAACTGATTCAGCCAGCCGGCTTCTCGGACTTTCAGGGCGATGTTGCGACCCGTTCGGGTGTCGATGGTCTGGCCCAGTTCGACGATATCACGATGCTGGTGGTGCCGGACTTGATGACGACCATGCCTGGCAATCCTTGGATCTGGAAATGGTCAAAGCGGTCCAGACGATGATGATTGCCCACTGCGAAGTGATGGGTGACCGGGTTGCAATCCTGGATTCCCCACCCAACATGAATGCGCAGGAGATCAAAACCTGGCGAATGGACACCGCTGGCTTCGATACTAGCTATGCAGCGCTCTACTACCCCTGGATCCAGTGATGGACCCTGTGAGCAACCGTCCCATGTTGATGCCGCCCTCTGGCCATATCGCCGGTGTCTATGCCCGCAGCGACAACACACGCGGTGTCCACAAAGCGCCGGCGAATGAAGTCATTCGCGGTGTGATCAACCTGGGCTACAACACGACGAAGGGTGAGCAGGATACGCTCAATCCCGACGGCGTCAACGTGATCCGTTCGTTCCGGGCATGGGGTATCGGCA
>JAAUPU010000125.1 GCA_012032975.1 Caldilineaceae bacterium
CGCCGTGCGAAGCGACGACGTGGCCTTTGTCGTGCTCCTGGCCGGCACGGGCGTGACCGGCGAGGAGATTCTGTATCTCCAAGGCCAGGCGATTCTCAAGGCGATGGGCGCGGGGGCGGCGCAGTTGAAGCGGCAACGCGACATTCAGGAGTTGATGTTTGGCGCCCTCAAGCAGGAGAAAGACAACGACAAGGCCAAGAAGCTAATTCATGAGCGGCTCGAACAAATGGTTAAGACGCTGTCGCCGATCGAGCAAGCTCTGTTTGCGACTCAGAAAAAGGCGCTGGACGGGCAACTCAAGACCATCATGACGCCGTGGTTCCGCTTCTTCCTGACCTACGATCCGCGTCCGACGTTGCGCAAAATCAAAGTTCCGGTCCTCGCGTTGATTGGCGAGAAAGACGTACAAGTGCCGCCCAAGGAAAACCTCGAGGCCATGGGCAAGGCGCTGAAAGCAGGCGGCCACAAGGATCACACGCTCACGGAACTGCCGGGACTTAATCACCTCTTTCAAACCGCAAAAACCGGGGCGATCACGGAATACGGCCAGATCGAAGAGACGTTTGATAAAAGAGTACATTGCAGTTCGCTACGGCTTCACTTGGCAGCCAACTCAAAGATACGTGGCGCGCCATCCTTGATCAATTCTTCCAACTCGGCAGCTGTCGCCTCGTATTCTTCATACGGGCCACGAATGGGGTCGGATATCTCGAAGAGTTTGCCGATCATCTCGCTGAGCAAGAAGACGCGCGACGCGATGCGCGGAAATTCGATTTGAAGCGCTTCCTTGTGCCCGCGTTCCATCGTCAGCAGCAGGTTGTAGTCATAGATAAAGGAGCCATCGACCAGCCTGGATCGGTGTGCGGAGACGTCGATTCCACGGTTTGCCATGACGGTCTGTACATGGCGAGTGGCCGGCACGTCCTCTACCCCCCAGGTGCCGGCGGAGCCGATCGTCCAGCCTTCCAGTTGCTTTCGAGACGCAAGATAGTCGCGGAAGAGCGCTTCTGCCATTGGCGAACGACATTGATTGGCGGTGCATACAAAAAGGACTGAAGGCATTGCTCACCTCAAAACGATTGATTGCGTTGTCGAACTTCTACTCGTGGTATCTATTGCGGAACCTATTCCGCCTTCTCTGGAATAGAGCCACGGATTACGCGGACGGCGCGTATGGTACAGATAGACCTCCGTGCAATCCGTGCAATCCGTGCAATCCGTGGTTGACTGACTGGTGGTCTATTGGGACGAACGCGCCTGCATCCAGGCCACCGTTTTTGCGCAGCCCTGTGGCGAATGGCGCCTGCGGTTCATAGCCGAGCAGCTTGCCTGCCAAGGTGATGTCCGCCAGAGAATGGGGAACATCGCCGACCCGTGCGTTGGTATGCTCGATGCGCGCCTCGCGACCGATGATCTGGCCAAGCTGGTCGATCAGGTCGAGCAGGGAGTGCCGCTCTCCGCACGCGATGTTGACCACCGCGCCGGCCGCTTGCGGTGCAAGAGCGGCGCGCAGGTTGGCGTCCACCACGTTGTCGATGTAGGAGAAATCTCGGCTCTGAGAACCATCGCCGTGGACCGTCAATGGCCGGTCGGCGAGCATGGCTGAGATGAATCGCGGGATCACCGCCGAGTATTGCGAGCTTGGATCCTGCCGTGGACCGAAGACGTTGAAGTAGCGCAAGGAGACGGTTTCGAAGCCATAGAGTCGCGTGAAGAGTTGACAGTGCAGTTCGGTGGCCAACTTGGAGACCGCATAGGGCGAAAGCGGGCGTAATTCCATACATTCCTCTTTGGGCAAGGCGGGGTTATCGCCATAGACCGACGAAGACGAGGCAGCCACCAACCGCCGAACGCCCGCCTTGCGCGCCGCGTCCAACACATTCAGCGTGCCGATTACGTTTACTTCGTTGCTGGTGATTGGGTCTCGCACCGAGCGCGGCACTGAAGGCAGCGCGGCCTGGTGCAGCACAAAATCCACGCCCTCGACCGCTTCCGCCACAAGATGATAGCTGCGAATATCGCCTTCGATAAACTCGATCTGGTCGAGCATGGCGGCGAGGTTCTCGGCTCGCCCGGTAGAAAGGTTGTCCAGCACGCGCACCCGTTCGCCACGGGCCAGCAGCGCCTCTACAAGATTGCTACCGATAAATCCGGCGCCGCCTGTTACAAGATACAATGCCACGAAATCTAATCACTTTCATATGGATGAGGCGGCGAACTCGAGCGCGTTCATCGGACCTCAACGTTCGACGGGTAGCCTCGACGCGCCAACGTCCGCGGCCAGCCCTTTCTGCTCCAGCAGGCGGGCATACGTACTCTTGACCTTGGCAAAGACCTGTTGCTCGTCAAATCGCTCGACCGCCATTTCTCGCCCGGTCGCGCCCATCCTGGCTGCGTCAGCAGGGTTGTCCAGAAGCCGCAAAATGGCCGCAGCCAGCGCATCCACATCGCCCAGCGGGACCAGGAGACCGTTCTGCTCGTCAATCACAGCTTCGCGGCAACCTCGAATATCGGTGACGATGCTGGGCACACCCATGGCCGAGGCTTCCATCGGTGAACGAGGAAATCCTTCCCGGTGGGAGGGTAGCACGAAGACGTCCATCAGAGCAAATAATTCCGGCATATCCTGGCGCATGCCGGTGAACACGCAGGACGCCGCGATGCCGAATTCGTCGGCGCTTTGCGGGGAAAGGGCATCGATTTTTTCACGATCATAGGGTCCGATGATCAGAAAGCGCGCGGCTGGGTGGTGGTCGAGCACAATGCGCGCGGCGCGAAACATCTCCAGGATGCCCTTCTCCGCCACCAGCCTGCCCACAAAACCGACCACCGGCGCACCCCGCGGCAGACCCAGACCGCGTCCTGTCTCATCGATCTGGGCCTGGCTCAAGTGTTGGCGGTGGAAACGGCGGATATCAATGCCGTTGCCAAGATAGGCAAGTTTGCCCGGCGCACAGATGCCTTCGTTGACAGCCGTATCCATGTCCTCCCGATTCTGGGAGAGGATCATGTCAGAGCAGCGTGCGGCGATCTTTTCCGTAGCAATATAGAACTGACGCCAGAACGATGGCATATTGTCGTGGAAATAGAAGCCGTGCAGCGTGTTGACCACAACCGGAACGCCCGCCATACGGGCCGCCAGTTGACCCAGAAGTCCCGGTTTTGGCGTGTGGGTGTGGACGACGCAGAAGCGCTCGCGACGCATGATCGTCACCAATGTGGCCAGCGAACGAAGATCCGAGAGCGGTGTGAAATTGCGCGTCATGGGCACGGCGAAGTGCTGAAAGCCTGCTGCCTCGATCTCGGGGACGTTCGGCCCTGGCGCTGAAATGCAACTGACTTCGTAGCCACCGGCCTGGATGCTGCGAAGCTGGTTGAGCAGCAGCAGCCGCAGAGAGAGGTCGATTGTGGTGATGTGGACCACGCTGGGCCTGGACATTTGTGTACGACTTCAAAAAATCTCCAAGATCCCCCAAGGCTCAAATCCCAATCTGACGAGGAAAGGAGCGAGGGAGCTTCTGAATGGAGGGGGAGTGCAGTAAACGTAACACCTTGACGTGGCGCACGCCAGAAACCGGTCTTGCGTATCACCTGGTGTTCGACTGTGCCACGGTTGAAGTGGGCGATCACATAGTCGCCCAGCAATTCGCGCACCAGCTCACGCAGCAGACGACGCCCCTGTTCCATGCCGGCGTTGCTGCAAAATAACTCCGTCAAGACGATCTCCTGCCAGCCAAAACGGTTGTTGGGGCGCAATACGGCAAAGCCAACGAGCTTGCCAGCCTCCCGCTGCGGAAAGAAGCCGTAGTCGATATGGGGATGGCCACCATATCGCCACGCCAGGTATTCCGTCGAGCGCTGGGTGCGCAGGCCAATCCTTGTGCGCACCTCTTCCGCTGCCATGACCACCTCTCCAACCTCGTCACCAAAACGGGCGTGGAATTCGGCCCAGGTCAATACACCGGGACCAAAGAAATTGTGCAAGAGCGTGCCGCTCTCGGGACGTTCTGCTCGCTTGCCCAGGCGTCTGCCGATCATACGCAGCGGGCGGAGTGGTTTGATGAAAAGCGGCCACGCGGTGACCACAGACCAGCCCATCTTCAGATAGCCAGGCAAGCTCTTGGCATTGGGCGTGTTGTAGATCAGGTCGAAGCCGCGCCCTCGCAGATCGTCGATGGCTTCCAGGGTGAGACGCGTAAAAAGTCCCTGGCGCTGATATTCTGGATGGGTCGCCGTGTCCACGGCACGGGCGGCGTGGAGCGTTTGGCCATCTCGATCTGTGAACTGCCAGCGCAACAAAAGGCGCAACGCCGCCGCGCGTTGCGCCTCTTCATCCCAGGCATAGAGACCGACTGATTCGCCAAATGGGTTGGCGTGATGCTTCCACTGCCAGAAATCCTCGGTCTTGCGGACCGCGCCGCTGTCGCCCAAGGCCACGCGAGTCAGTGGCAACAAGCTGGCCGCAGCCTCTGCCGTGTATGGACGGAGACCCAGGCTATCTTCCACCTTTACGACGGCAGCGACATCCATCAAGACGAATAACCGCGCAAGCTAAGCCGCGGCGGCCCGCGCCAAGATCTGGTTGGCGATTGCGGATGCTTCGCCACGCTTGGTCTTGATGGCGGGTGCATTGGCTACCACCTGGTTGAGGATGGGCAATGAGACCCGCGGGTCGCGGCGCGCCGCGACGGTGTTGTCCAGCAGCGCCACCAGCGCGCGCCCCGGTGTCATCGAGCGAGGTCGCCAGCTTGCTCCTTCTTCATAGCTGGTGATCAGCACCAGACCCACGGGCAACGGCTCGCGCCCGGCTTCGGCGCCAAAATGGTCCGGTGTGTATTTGCAGCGGCCCTGGCTCTCGCGCACCGACAATGGGACTGGATAGGGATGGACCCGGCCCGTCGGATCAAAGACGGCCATGTCGTCCGAATAGTAGGTCGCACCGGCCTTGATCAACTCGGAGACGAGCGTCGTCTTGCCGGTGAAGCTCCGGCCCGGGATGACGATCGCCTTGCCCTGCCAGCCAACCACGCCGGCATGGACAAAGAGGTGGTCCTCCTTGGCCCAATATGCGACGGTGATGTGGAGCAGATTCTCCAGCTTGTCGAGCGCTTCCTCGAGTTCCAGGGTGCGAGAAACTCGGGCCGCGCCGGCATAGAGCAGGTGGTAGTTGCGGCGGCCTTTGTGGCGCGAGACAGGCCCAACCCGCAGCGAAAACAGACTGTCCACGACCGGCTCGTCGCTCTGCTCCCACTCCGGCGGCATGAGTGCGGGGATGGCGTCCAGGGCCGCTGGGTCATTGACCCGTATGCCGACCGATACGCCATATGCTTTGAAGCTGATTCCTGCCGTCCAACCTAGACGGTCAACTTTCTTCATTCAAGTGGAAGCAGATTCGAGCCGGGGAACCACGGTCTGTTCAATCATAATGATCAACTCTCCATGATAACTTGGTGCGTTTTGGAACTCTGCGGCCATCTATCACTCACCGCCAAAGTGGGCGAGCGCAGAACGCTCACCGGTTGCAGATTATACTATAAGCCACGGCGAACGTTGAATTGCCCCGTGATGTCGGGGTAGCTTTGCTTTTGGGCTGCCGCCATCGGGCCGCACGCGGCTATCTGGGCAATCGGCGTGGGGACTTCGACCGTAAAATTCGCGCACGGCTTGTGGCATTCATCACGATTCGCCCGAGTCGGAGTAGATAGTAGACGAAGAAAAACGGACGGGGCAGGGACGCCATGCGGATCTCTTGCGCACCGGGCGTCATGACGCTGACAAACCTGTGCAGCGTGTTCCGCAGTGCGCCCCGCTCTTGGTGGCGCAGCAGACGCATGTTGGTCCACATCGGCGCGAGGCGGTAACGGGCCTCTAGATTCTCTCGAACGCTGCGCGCTGGTTTCTGTGGCGTTGCGAGAGGCTGGCCTGCATCAGCCGCGCCTCGGTGGACCGGTGCTCGCTGGGGGGTGAGTCGCATCATCAAACTCTCTTGCCCAGCCTCGACGAGCGTGGGCAATGCCGGGTCTTGGCTGATTGCGCGCTGAATTTCGTCGGGCAGTTCCACACCTAAGATCTCCCTAACCAGCGCCATACCCGCCAGCACCATGCGTCGGCTTTCGAGCGCATCGGCGCGGGCAAGGACCACAACCCAGTCAAGATCGGCGTAGCCGTGCAAGACCATCGCGACATCCACCAACCATTTCAGCGCATCCCAGCCATGTTTGCTGCCGTGAAAACAGAGGTAGAGCAACATATCTTCCACACCAAGAGTGCGCAACGTTCTATCGCGAAGGCGCACCGTCGCGCCGCGCGCCCAGAGCGCGTCAAAGTCAAGGGCAAGGATGCGCTGGCTGAAAAGCTGCCAGTGGAGGTCCAGGTCGATCCGCTGCTGGGGCTGGCGAAAATGGCGCTCGATTCTGAAGTGTAGCCAGGCTGCTTCTTGACGCTGCGACATGGTCGCCGGCGAATGGGCCGTGTAGCCTGTATCCTCCAAAACGGCGAGCGTCGTTCCATAGTCGGGAGGGGCGATCAACAGGTCCAGGTCGCCTGGCTGGCGCGCCGTGGGGTCAGTGTAGACTTGCGCGGCCAGAGCAACGCCTTTGACCGGCAAGACCCGCACGCCGGCAGCTTGCAGCGCGCCGACGATCTTGACGAGTTCCATGCCCAACGTCATACTACGCATGACGTTGCCGTGGAAGCGCTCCCAGAGTTGCTCGCTGATCGGCTCCGGCGGCAAGATGGAACCATCACCCGCTGGCAACGTCCTGAGCGCCTGGTAGACCATTGGGAGAACCCCTTGCCGCTCCGACAACGAGATCAGGTGGTCCCAGTCGATCGTTTCGGCGATGGGAATGAGATTGGGCGTCTGTTCTTTGTCGCGAACCGGCAGTGCTGCGCGTACACACGCCAGGATCAGCGCCGTCTCAGCGTCGCCTCCCGCAGAGCGTAACGGAGTCGGTTCCTTCGCATCCGACCTATCGAGTTCTAGCGTCATCTGAACATTCATTGAGCTTGTCTGTATGCAACCTGGACTGATTTCGATTGCCATGCCCTGCTTCAATGCGGCTGCGTCTTTGCCAATGGCGCTGGCTTCGCTGGTGGCGCAAAGCTATACAAATTGGGAATGCATTCTTGTGGACGATGGTTCCCAGGACAATCCACAACAGGTGGTCGACCAGATCGGCGACCCCGCATCCGCTACATTCGTCTCCCAACCAACCAGGGTGCCGGCGTTGCTCGACAAGTGGCGCTCGACCAGGCGCAGGGCGAATTTCTCTGCATGTTGGACGCAGATGACTGGTATTACCCCTGGAAACTGGCGCGGTATGGTGCAGACGACTCTCCGCAACCTGCAAAATGGCAGTAAAACCGAAAAAACGTTTTCGTTCCACTGACCGCGTCGAGCGTGCTACGATGGACTCGCAGGAAATGGAATACCTCTATGCCGATGGCGATCATTACGTGTTTATGCATCCTGAGACGTACGAACAAATCAACGTCAGTAAGG
>JAAUPU010000126.1 GCA_012032975.1 Caldilineaceae bacterium
TCAGCCGTGAACTGCTTGAGCGCGGCGGCAAAGCGCCGCATCTCTTCGGGATTGCCGTGGACTTGGGCCATAGGGCTGATGCTCCTTGATTCGCGGGATTGAGAATATTCGACAGGGCATGGGGCATGCCAACGGAACACGCTAAGGCGTCTGTTGGCTTCGAGATGGTGCGTGGTGCGTATCACGTCTGCACATGCAAATTGAACGAACTGTCGTTGCGGAGGTCGGCAACGTGGGAATTTGGGCCATTTTAACATTGCGGCTATGTGGAGGCAAGACGAATTTGCTACCGCCAACAGGTCGAGATGGGCGAGGTTCGTGATTCCAGAAATCCTGCACCCCAAGTACACGTGAAGTGGCGTAGGGACTACCCAACATAGATCGGACTGGACCAGGCCATGTGGCCATCCTCCTGGACGGCCTTGACGAAGTAGGGCGTCGTCTCCCCTTTGGCTGGCGAGACCATTGTAGAGAGCGCGGCGTCCACCGCGGTCAATACTTCTGGATAGCGTTCGACGCAGAGCCGGATGCCCAGGCCGCCGAAGTCGAAACAGAGTGGCTCGGTGGTCAGTTGCGCCAGATCCAGCGAGCAAGACCCGGCTTTGGAGTCGAACTCAAGCGTGCCACTGCTGGCCTGGTCCAGCCAGAGGTCGATGCCATCCACATCGCCGGTGGTGCCGCTGGTGAAGGCAACTTCGCTGGCGGTTTGGGAGACGATCCCATCGGCCGGCGAGTCGAAGGAGTGGGGCATGGCCAATTCGATGGTCGCGCCTGTGACGTGGATCGCACCGTCCCATGTGACCCGGCGCCCGCGCCCGCGGATGCGGCTGCCCTGCCAACGGACGCGGATGCGTCTTGACGCTGCCGACGTCGCAAAAGCAGCCGGTCTGAAGCTCTCGATGACCTCCTTGCCGCGGTAGAGCGCCAGCGACTCGATGGGCGCCGTGCCGGCGACAGACGCTTCGACCCGCATTTCCCTCTTCCATTCGAGCAGCGAACCCATGGCATGGCCCTCGATCTCAAAGGCCAGGTCGATGCGCGGCCCGGTGGTGCCATAGCAACGCCGGCTCTTGAGCGCGGCAAAGATCGACGCCCGGCTCAGCGACTCGGCCAGCACGCAGGTCAGCCCGCTGTTGATGCCAAACTCGCCCGCACCCCGGTCCTTCCGCACCAGGCCGCCCCTTGTGGCCATCGCTGTTGCACATCACGCCGACGATGTAGCCCATGTCGAAGGCATCCCAGAGCAGCCACTCGAAGACACCCCAGCAGGAGACGATCTCGACCAGCGGCCCCAGTTCCTGGTCGAAATAGCGGCGGATGTCGGCGTAGCGCCCGCCCACGTGGGAACCCATCAGCACCTTCTCCAGCGGCACATGCTGGCGCAGCCGCGCAAAGAGCACATCGGCGGGATGGGCCGGGGTGAGCGCATCTTCCGGCGTCTCCGGAATCTGCCAATGTTTGGAGCGCAGGATGGGCAGCCCCTCCTCCAGATAGAAGACGTTGCGGTCGCCGCCGGCCGGCGTGTTGGCCGACCATTCGTAGCCGGGAAAGACCACGAAGTCGCCATCGGCGTGGAATGCCTGCACCGTTTCGTTGAGCCGCGCCCAATCTTCGTCGGTCATCTGAAAGTCGTTGCCTTGATGGCTGGCAAAGTCCAGGCGCGCCACATCGCGGCCAAACGCGAAATACTCCTCCTCTGTGCCCGTGCCGACAGTGGCCGCGGTCTGCGCGTGCAGATCGCCCCAATAGCGCTTCAGCGCGGGTTCATGCGCATGGACCGACAGCGGATTGCTGCGACACGCAAGCTCTTCACCCTTGTGGATCGCGCGGGCGATGACATATCCCTGGTCCGGCTGTGCGAGGGTCATCCGGTCGCCGGCAAACGTCGCCGCGGTCTCGCCGTGCCACTCTAGCGACAGTCCACCGGGCGCGGCAGTAGGATTGCCCCAGCGGTCCTCGCCTTTGACAAAAACGGTCACCGCTTGACCTGTCACAGCCTGGGTGGGGACGATACAGACCAGCCGCACCGGTTCGCCCGAGACGATGGGAAAGATCGGCGAGCTGGGCGCCCGTTGCACGACGTGGGCGTTGGTGGCATCGACCAGCAGACGGAATTCGTGGGCACTCTCGCGGAAGGTCTGGGCGCGGATGCCGGGCGAACCCTGGCTGCGGTCGCCCAGCACGATGGTCACGGTGTCGCCGGGCGACAGATAGCCGTCGTAGACATCGATGACCAGACCGGCCGTCCACGGGCGGCTGTAGGCCTTGCGCTGGTAAGAAAGGCCGAGCCTGGCATCGCCTGTTGTGGTCACGGTGGTGAAGCCCGACTGGTCCGGGCGGTCGAACTGGCAGACCTCCCAGTCGCTGACCAGCCGTTGCACCAGCTTGATCGTGCCATGCTCGTCGATGCCGTAGCTGCCGACGGTGTAGACCAGCGTCCACTGACCCATGCTGCCGGCCACGACCGGGCCGTCCGGGGTGCAGGTGATCGTTCCTAACCGATGGGATAAAAGATCGTTCATGAGTTCCTCGCGCTTGCTATTGTCTGATTTTCGTGAGATCGTCATTGCTCGCAACGTCACCATTCTAGCTGCCAACGGCGGATGCAGCAACGCCGATTTGGAGATTCGCGCCAATGCAACAATCATAGAGTCCCACATGATCCACGACAAGCAAAGGAGCCAATATGCAAACTGCAAGACTCGGCAAGAGTGGCCTGAAGGTCTCGCGCATCTGCCTGGGGATGATGTCCTATGGCGACCGCGCCTGGCGCGACTGGGTGATGCCGTTGGACGAGGCGCGGCCTTTCGTCAAACGGGCGCTGGAGTTGGGCATCAACTTTTTCGACACCGCGGATGTCTATTCACTGGGCGTCAGCGAGGAGATCACCGGCCAATTGCTCAAGGAATTCGCCCGCCGCGAGGAGGTGGTGATCGCGACAAAGGTCTTCAACCGCATGGGCGATGGACCCAATGACCGCGGCCTCTCGCGCAAACACATCATGGATTCCATCGATGCGTCGCTGCGCAGGCTGGGCGTCGACTACGTAGACCTCTATCAGATCCACCGTTGGGACAAGGAGACGCCCATCGAAGAGACGATGGAGGCGCTGCACGATGTGGTCAAGGCGGGCAAGGCGCGCTACATCGGCGCGTCGAGCATGTTCGCCTGGCAGTTCGCCAAGAGTCTACACGTGGCCGACCAGCATGGCTGGAGCCGCTTTGTCTCCATGCAAAATCACTACAACCTGGTCTACCGCGAGGAAGAGCGCGAGATGATCCCGCTCTGCAGGGCCGAGGGCATTGGCCTCATCCCCTGGAGTCCGTTGGCGCGCGGCTTTCTCATCGGCAACCGACGGCAGGCAGGCGAGGGTCCGACGTCCCGTGCAAAGAGCGACGAGTCGGCCCATCGTATGTACTACAAAGAGACCGACTTTGAGATCGTCGATCGGGTTGCCGCGCTGGCCGAGCGCAAAGGGGTCAGCAATCCCCAGATCGCGCTGGCCTGGCTGTTGCACCGCGGGGTCACGGCGCCGATCATCGGTGCGACGAAGATGTTTCATCTGGAGGAAGCGCCGCGGCCGTGGAGGTCGTGCTGACTGCCGATGATATGGCCTATTTGGAGGAGACGTACGAGCCACATGGAGTGCTTGGGCATTCGTAGGGTGGCTGCGTGGAACATGATGTAACAGGTTCACGCATCATGTTCTACGCCTGGATTTCTACCCCCTGTCGCCCAGCCAACTGGTCTGCGAGCTGCCTGATTTCGACGCGCATGGCCAGGCGTTCCAGCCAGCCTTGCGGGATAGCGGCGACGCCATAATGTGCGCCAGCCAGCTGCCCACAGATCGCGGCGGTGGTGTCGGCGTCATCGCCCAGGTTGGCTGCCAACAATACCGCGTCCCGATAAGATTCAGTGCGCAGAAAGCACCACAGCGCTGCTTCCAGACTCTCCACGACATAGCCGCTGCCGCGGATCTCCGTCGCTGCCTTCTTTCGGTAGTCGCCCCTGGCAATCGCCACAATCTTGGGCGCACCGGAAAACGTCTCACAGTCTCCAAACAGAAGCTCATCTTTGGAGTCTCCTGCCAAGCCGCGATAGATCATACGCGCCATCAGGCGGCAGGCATCCAGACATTCTGGCGCGGCGTGGGTGGTCCTCGAGCTTTGGGCCGCGTAGCGCTCGGTGGCGTCTACATCTGGAAAGTAGAAGAGCGGAATCGGCGCCAACCGCATGATGCTGCCATTGCCGGCAGTTCGGGGATCAACAGAACCGGCGAAGGCATCTCCGCTCTGCTTGAAACGAATCAGCGCCGACGCAACCGTGTTGCCGATGTCAAAACAACTTCCGGTGCTGCTCAGATAGCCGTGGTCGGCCCAGCGCACGTATCGCTCCATCTGGTCCTGGGCATCGAACCCACTCCGTTCGACCAGGCTGGTGGCCAGACAGAGCCCCATTGACGTATCGTCGGTCCACTGACCGGGCTGGAGACCAAATGGACCGCCGCCCACCATGTCGGTCAATGGCTCAAAGGTTCCCCGCGGGCTGAACTCGACCGACGTGCCAACAGCATCGCCGACGGCCAAACCGAGCAAACAGCCGCGAGACCTATCGCGATGGTCGATATGATGTTTCATAGGATCAGGTTCCTGAAATTTTGCCACGACACGCCATTGAATTTAGACTGATTGAAGCGTATTTGTGTACGCGATTGTCGCCTGGCATTGCGTGTCTGTACGAAGTCGACAGGAGCCTTACATGAAGAGACATCATTGGCGTCTTCGTGTCCAGCGAATTAGGCGACGCGCGGGTGGCGAGGCCGCGATCTTCGTCGAGTACGCCGCGGCCTTCGCCATGCGTTGCACAGAGGTCAGTGGCCCATTTTTTGACCTGGCTGTATTTGTCCATCACCGAACCGGTGACCGACGAACACCGCGCCCGGCGCACCGAGTTCTGGAATTCTCTGCAAGAACTGGCCAACCGTCGTGTGCAGAATCGGCTACCTCCACCACCACGGAACGACCGACGACCCCGAGATCGTTGAAGGCAGGGAGCGGACGCCGCGCTACCCGCCGGCAGCACTGGTTAGCTTCGGACAAAGAGCAGGTTTCGCCAAGAAACCTGCTCTTTGATTGTCACAGGTCAGCCCGGTCGATCGCTCCCCGTTCTGTCCCCTCATCCCCTCATCCCATCTCCTGTGCGCTGTGTCCGGCAGCGTATCGACCCTTCAACTGCTGGTATCGTGCAAGCGCAGAGCGTGGACGCCCAGTCCCCATCCTGTGCCAAACTGACACGCTGCGTCGAACCCCGATCATTCCATTCATGCATGGGAACCCTGTCCGATCCCTGACCGATTTTCCCTCGGTTGACACAACACCGCGCAGCCGCTACAATGCGGTCGCATTCCACACAGAGCAAGCACATCGCCCGTAGATCGAGCCTTCCCCGAGGCGCTCATGTCGTCAGTTCCGTCTCTTTCTCGCATAGTTGGCCCATACCGGCAATCTGGTTCTCGTTCTCGCCAAGAAGGGAGGATGCCAAGAGAGCACGCCTTGCCGCGCATGGCGTCGCTTCTTATGTCAAAACCCAACACGGACAACCCAAGCTGCACCTAATTTCTGTTCCATTTTCCATTCAGAAGGAGGAGATCATGACCATCGTCAACCGTCGAACGTTCATCGCCAGACAAGGACATCTCGAAGATGCAGTGGAACTGCTGAAGGTGGCGCCGACCACGCCGAGGAGCAGCCCGTTGCCCGCATCTACACGTCGAGCATTGGACCGGGAAACCGCGTCGTCCTGGAAGTGGACTTCTGGCCCACTACGAACGCTGGTGGAACGCGTGGGGCGAGCACCCGGACAGCGCAGCAGTCCTGGAGCGCTGGCGTACGCTGGTAGAGGCGGACTGGACTAACGAGATCTGGGAGTTGCGTTAGCAAACCAGAATTCGGACTTCTGCCAGAAGTCCGAATTCTGGGTGGATCCACGTGCATATCAACTCAATCACAGAAAGGGAGAATCAAAATGGCGAAGTATCTGATTCGAGGTTCATACGCTCCCAGTGGCGTCCGGGCGCTGATCAACGACGGCGGTTCACGGCGGCGAGAAGTGGTCGAGCAGGCGGTGCGCTCTCTTGGCGGTTCGCTGGAGGCCTTCTACTTTGCCTTTGGCGAACACGACCTCTACATCATCGTCGATCTGCCGGACCACAAGGCGGCCATCGCCGCGTCGCTGGTGACCAACGCCAGCGGCACAGTCGGTTCCAGCACCTCCGTCCTACTGTTGCCAGAAGAAGTAGACGTGGCCGCGGCAATTGCCGTCGACTATGTCCCTCCTGGCTCGTGACGGCGCTGCGCGGCACGCGAGTCGGACTGGAGCAGGCCGCCACGAGACTTGCTCCCAGCGCATAGGTCAGAGAAGTGAAGCGATGAGCGCTCCTTGACCGCGATGAGCAACGAAAGACAAGGGAAGCCAATGCAATTCGTACGCATTTTCACCGACGCAGATGGAGAGACGCACTTTGAGGATCTGGAGATCGAATTCGCCGAAGTGAATTTTGTGCCGCCAGCGCCGCCGGTGTTGCTCTCGCAATTCACTCCCGCCACGCGATGGGCGTTCTTTTCCCTTCCGCCTGGCTGGTATGGCGACTGGCATCCAACCCCGAAACGGCAGATCTTCTTCTACCTTGCGGGTGAGGCAGAAGGTGAAGTAAGTGATGGAACGATACGACGTTTCCAAACGGGAGACGTCACAATCGTCGAGGACACGACAGGCAAGGGACATCGCAGCCGAACCGTAGGAAACGAGCCGCTGCTCACCATTGAGGAGGGCATGTCGGCCATGCTGAAGGCAGGCGCGGCCACCGGCGTCTACACCTCGCCCAAAGCGTGGGGCGGTCGATGGCCGGGAATCACGCCCAAGCGGTTCGGCAATGCCCACTAACTTCCGGGCGATTCCCGGCATCAGGCGCTTCGGCCGCCGACAACCATCGTGCGAGGGATACCACAATGCTGACCGAAAAGACATTCGAAACCGACGGCGTGACGCTTAAGTGCGCCAACTTTGTAGCTTGAGTTGACACCAATGGGGACCAAACACACCTCAACGAACTAGATTCGGGCAGATAGGAGATGGAAGTGTGGACCTGAACTTGGATGGGAAAATCGTACTCGTAACTGGCGGCAGTTCTGGCATCGGGCGAACAACCGCCTATTGCTTTCGCGCAGGAAGGGGCCAAGGTTGTGGTCGCTGCCCGCCGCATGGCAGAAGGGAAAGAGACCGTAGAGATGATTCAGGCCATCGGTGGCGACGCCACATTTGTGCAGACCGACCTGTCTAGAACATCGGAGGTGGCGTCCATGGTCGGCCACTGCGTTGCCACCTACGGCGGCCTTGATATTGCCTTCAACAATGCTGGCATTGAGGGCACAGTCGGTGTGTCCTTGGTTGACTACGACGAGCAGGTATGGGAT
>JAAUPU010000127.1 GCA_012032975.1 Caldilineaceae bacterium
TGTGACCAACAGTTGGCCGGGCAGTGCGGCGCAAGCTGGCGTCCAAGCGCCAACAAGCGCTTGCGCCACCGTCACAGCGCTTGCCGCGCCCGTCGGCCAGGAAGCCATCGCCTCTGTGCAGATCGGCGACACAGCGGGTCTGTCGATCCTCGCCTACCAGACCGACATCAGCTACGATGCGAGTGATTGGGAGTTTGTTGGATTGGAACGGGTCGGCACGCTCAGCAGCGGGTGGGCGGAGGTCTACAACGCGGGGCAGCCCGGTTTGTTGCGAGTCGGGGTCTATGGTGGGGAAGTGCTTGGCGGGGACGGTGTGCTGCTCAATCTTCGCTTCAAGGCGCTGACGGCCCAAGCGACTTCGCAACTTCCATCGATCCTGTGGTTTCGGGTTAACGAGGATCTGCCCCAAACGAATGCGTGTTCAGGCGTAGATACGAACACGGGCAAGATCTATCTTCCCTTGATTGTGCGCTGATGCTCAGCCGAAATGCAACTGATGTTGGTACAGGTTTGCAGTGGGGTAGATCGTCCTCTTGAAGATACGAATTGTAGCCGCAGAAGCCAATCGTACAGCCGAGATCTGCGTCACTCTGACAACCCATAATCCCGCGCCACCAGATCTTCCACCGTCTCGCGGCGTTGGATCAGGCGCACTTGCCCCTCCTTCAACCAGAGCACCGCGGGCCGCCGCGCGCCGTTGTAGTTGCTGCTCATGTTGAGATGATACGCACCGCTGGCCGGGATGGCGACGAGCTCGCCGGCGGCCATTTGGGGCATGGGCAGCTCCTCGATCAGCACATCGCCGCTTTCGCAATAGGGACCGGCCAGCCAGGCCGGGGTAGGCGCTTCTCGCAGCGGGTCGACTACGGGCAATGCGGAGTAGCGCGCGCCATAGAGCGCCGGGCGAATGTTGTCCGACATGCCGCCATCCAGCAACAGCCAACGCCGCGTGGCCGATTGTTTGACCGCGCCGACCGTGTAGACTGCGACACCGGCGCGCGCCACCAGGCTGCGTCCCGGTTCCAGCTGCAAGCGGGGCAAAGGCAGCCCGCGTGCCAAACAGCCAGCCACCAACCTCTCGGCCACAAATTTCACATAGTCGGCAATCGGCGGATGGGGCAATTCATCCTCGTGATAGGCGACGCCCCAGCCGCCGCCCGGCGAGATGACCTGAGGCGTCCAGCCGTGCTGACTGCGTAGTCTGGCAACCGTGTCAAGCACGATGTCCAGCGCTGGACCAATCGGCGCGGGATCGTGAAAATGCGAGCCTTGGTGAAAGTGGATGCCGGTCAAGGAGATCTGATGCTGCTGGCAAAGGGCGACCGCCTCCAGCGCCTCGTCCAGACTGAGGCCAAATTTGCTGTCTTGCTGGCCGGTTTGACGGTAGCTGTGGGTTTCCACGGCCACACCCGGTCGGATGCGCAGCCAGAGATCGGGAAAGCGTGTGGGTTGTTCGCGCGCCATTTCGGCCAACCGCGCCAACTCTGTGAGGTTATCGACCACGATCACGCCGGCCTGGGCAACGGCTGCCTCCAGGTCGTCGGGGCTTTTGTTGACGCCATGCACCAGGACGCGATGGCTTGGCACGCCCGCGACCGCAGCAACGCCCAGTTCGCCTGCACCGGTGCAATCCAACCAGAGATCGTGACGCTGGCTCCATTGCGCGGCGGCCACACACAAGAACGCCTTGCCGGCATGGGTGATTGCGCCTTCGCCCGGGAATAGCGGGCCAGCGCCTCTTTGTAGGCGTGGACCGCGGCGTCCATGGTCGCCTGGTCATAGAGGTAGAGCGGTGTGTCGTGGCTCTTGGCCAAGTCGGCAATATCGCAGCCGGCAATCGTCAGCAGAGCCGACTCTTTCACCTCATGGATCGAGGTAGTGACAGGAAAAAGCTGTAGACGGTTTTGGATTGTCACAGGCGCCTCACGAACGACAGGCCCGATCGCCAAGGCGATTGGGCCTGTCCAATGTCTACTCGGTTTTGAGGATGAATCTAGAAGCCGCTCGGCGTAATGGCAACGGCGATCAAGCCAAGCACCATGCTGACGATCAGCAGCAGGCTCAAGGCGTAGAAGATCTTTTCGTTGCGAGTATATCGTCTTTTGGTCTTGCGCGTCATTTGGCGTGTCCTCGTCTTGCTACGGTACTGCTACAGTTGACTTTTCGCAAGCCAGTATACCACATTGTGCCGCAGGTGGACGGATCGCGCATCCTCATTTGGGTGCGCATCAAGCCAGATGATACACTGCGCCACATGACCCGTGGACAAGTCTGGACCTGGTCCACTCTGGCGTTTTGTGCCGGCGGTGGCCTGCTATTTTACCTGTTGGGCTATGTCCCACCCCAGTTGGCGGACGGACAAACCAACACCTCGGCCGTGCTGCTCTTTGTGGTCGGTCTGTTTCTGCTGGCCACGGGCTTGGGCGGTCTGTTCGCCTTGCTGTTGCACAAACGCTGGCCCAAGCTGCCGGCGTACGCGGCCCACGGCGGCAGACACCCATCCCCGGTGTCGCCATGCGCCAGGGGCTTCTGCTCGGCGTGGCGGCGGTTGCCGTGGTGATGCTGGCGCTGCTGGGGTTTCTCGATCTGGTCTTCGTGTTGGTCACGTTTGTCCTGCTCGGCTTGCTGGAGGTCTTTTTCCAGAGCAGGCAGGTGTGAATCGTGCTGGCTTCAGCAGGCTACAATGGCTCGATACGGTTGACGTTTGGCAATCTGTCGAAGTCTTTGTCGTAGCTGTAAAGTTCGGCGATATTCTGTCGATGCATGTGGGCCGTCGTCAGCGCGTCTTCGAAATCGACTGGAAACGCCGCGTAGAGTTCCAATGCGTGCAGACAGGTTTCCCGTTGAGGCAAGCGCAGGCCTGGCAATGTCAGCAATGGGTAGAGGCGCGCGCGAATATCCTGTCGGGACAGATCGTAGAGACGTGGAGATGAGAGCACAAAGACTACTTCGGCGATCACCGACTCAGAAGTGACCAGATCTGCTTCGCCTGACCGCGCACGCTGAAAGAGTGTCTGGCAAGCTTCGGCCTTTTCCGGATCATCACGTGTCAAGAATCGCAGAAAGATGTTGGTATCTACAAAGGCCGTCATGGAGCAGATGTGTCGTTTGCGACAGCGCGTTGAACTCGTTCTTCTCTGGCGATTGCACGCATTTCCCGAAAGTTTTCTGGCTGTTGCAATGGCGGCACAGAGCCGAACGCCTCCTCAAGAGACATGGGCGCCGCCTCAATCTGCACCTGGTCACCAATCACACGAAAGATAACCTGGTCATTTGGTTCCAGGCGGAGGAGACGGCGAATTTCGGCCGGGATCGTTACCTGTCCTTTGGTGGTCAATGTACGAATATGTTCCGTATAATCAGCCATCTCTTACCTATCCCTTTGTACGTGCAAGAAGAGCATGAGGTAATAATATCCCATCGTGGTATTACACACAACTGCACTGAAGTTTTGCGAAATCGTCGGTTTCATGCCCGGTGACAATCACTGGCAGAAGAACCTGTGCTGGAAAGAACGATGCCGCGCCAGTGACTCTCACCTTGAACAAACAGAAGATCCCATCACTCCATCACCTGCAACGGCCCAATCAAAAGACGATCCGCCCCCTCCGCCCCTGACGGCGCTAGCAGGCTGAGCCGGTCAAAATCGGGCCGCGTGTACATCCCCAACTCCAGTTGATATTCACCGGGCGGCGCATCTTCCGCAATCGTAAACGATGACGATCCACCACGAATTCGCCCGCGTTCCAGTCCAGCGTGGACGGCTCTGGCGCGCCATCGTGACCGCCATAGGTCTGAAACGCGCCATCCAGAAGATGGACGAAGGTGGTGTAATCGCCCCCAACAGGACCGCGCGCCTGCCAGTAGAGGGTCACTTCAACGCTGTCGCCGGGTCGAAGCTGGCGGCTGTCAATCGCATAGCCCGCCAGGGTCACATTGTCGGCGAATTCCACCTGCATCGCGTTGGGGATCGCGCCAGCCGGCGCGGTCAAGATCACGTTGCCAAAGGTCACCGCGCCATTCGCCGCTTCAAGCTCATCGCCCGCCGACTCGACGACCACGGGCAGACGGCTGCCGTCCCAATGTTCGTACAGGCCAACCGACCAATGCCCCTGGTTAGGTGTGTACGCGGTAGCGGGAATGTCGACGAAATATTGCTCGGCCTGCACTTCGCCCGGCCGCCACTGGCTGGTTGGGCGCAGGCCGCCGCCGGGCATGGTGTCGGTCTGCGCAATGACCAGGCCCTTCTCGTCGACCAGATGCACGAAGACTGAAAGGTCGCGCTCACTGGGCGTCAGCGCTTGCCAGACGAGGCTGACCTGCACCGTCTCGCCGGGCGATAGTTGATCCGGGGTGGTCGCAATGCCGGTCAGGGCAAATTGGCCGCCAAAATTGACCTCCACGGGGGTGACGTCCGCCAGTTCTATATGGGTTGGTGAAGCTTCGTATGCGGGGCGAATCAGCCAGAAAGGCGTGAGCGCGCTTGCCGTCAGCAGGCAGACCACAATCAAAGCGCCCAGCGTCGGGATACGCCATGCGCGTATCCCCAACGCCGCCAGCATGGCCAGCGTGGGCGCCGCCGGAAAGAAATAGCGCCCCTGCGCCGCCGGTGCGATGCGCATAAAGCGCAGCCAGGAGATGGCGAGAATTGCCAGCCAGATCATCAAGATGGCGCCCGCCCACCAGCGTCGATCGACGCGCCGATCCAGAAGTAGCCAGCGCGCGCCAGCCAGCAGCAGCCCAAAGCCAATCAGAAATTCCAGGGCGCGAAAGAAGCTGTAGACCAGCTCCGGGTAGGGCAGATTCAGCCAGCCAAAGAGTCCCCAGAAGGAACGCTCCAGGCTGCCCACTTCGCCGGCAATCATGCGCCAGTCGGCCGGAGCGACCCGCAGCAAGATGTTGGCCTGCCAGATATTCCAGGCCAACGGATCGCCGTACAGTTGCCAGTTGCGCAGATACCACCAGCCGCCAATCGCCAACACGGGAAGCCCCACCCACACCGCGGCCTGGATCAACAAGCGCCACGACCGATGCCGCCATGCGATCTGCGCCAGCACCAACCCGGCCAGTGCCAGCAGGCCCAGCGCGCTCAACTTGCTCACTGTTGCCAACCCCAGCAGAATGCCCAGCCACACGAGATCGCGCGGGCTGGGCGCTTCGTCGCGCCATGGCCACGGTCGTCAAACGCCAAAGTGTTCAACGCGGCAGGGCATTGACCGCGTTGTCGTTGCTGACCGCCGCACTGATGAAGATGAACTGGGGCACAAAGGCAAAGATCGCCGCGCCTAGCAGCGCCAACTCCTCACCCAGAAACTGGCGCAGCGTGGCGTGGGTGGCCCAAATCGTCAGCGCACCGAGCAGGATCGAAAAGAAGCGACCGATATGGAGCGCCAAAGTGGAGCCGCGCCATGGCCAGGCCTCTGCGGTGGCGTGGTGGATCAGATAGTTGCGATTGGCGTTTGCATCCGGTCTGCCGATGGCGGCGTGGGGATTGGCGCGTGCGAAGATCGCGGGGAAATCCTGCTGGTCGATCCAGGCGGTGAGCGCGGCTACAGCCAGGTAGTATCCCGGCGCCTGCACCCCCTGTTGCCGGTAGAGTGCCTGGCTGTTGGGTTCAGAAACAGGCAGGCCCTGGCCGGTCGCGATGTGCTGGACAAAGGCGAAATGCCAGATCTCGTCGGGGGTTTCGAAGGGTGGGATGATGATGCTGTAGAGGGTGGCCAGCAGCAGATAAAGCGCCAGAACCAGCGGCAGGCCGATCGATTGCAGTCGGGCAGCCATGGTCAGGCCGTGTGGGGTTTGGCGGGCCGCCAGAAGAGCAGATAGTAGAGCCAACTGCGCACATAGGTGGGCCACACATCCTGGACGCGGAAGTTGGACTCGCCGTTGGCGCGCACATATTCGTGGGTGGCCACCTCGGTCAGCCGGTAGCCGTGGCGCACCGTCTTGATGATCATCTCCTGCTCGATGGTGGTGATGTTCTCCTCCAGCGCGAGGGCCAACGCCACATCGCGGCGGATGGCGCGGAAGCCATTCTGGCAATCGGTCAGCCGCACGCCCAAAGTGTAGTTGATGCTGAGGGTGATGATCTGGCTGCCAAAAAGCCGCACAAATTGATGGAGCGTGGCGTGCAATTCGTCGCTGCCGCCCAACATCCGCGAGCCAGAGACGTGGTCGGCACTGCCTTCGATGATCGGCGCCACCAGGGCCGGAATATCGCCGGGGTCATGGGAGCCGTCTGCATCGACAAAGACCAGGATGTCGCCACGCGCCGCATCAATGCCACAACGGATCGCGGCGCCCTTGCCCTGGCCGCTGTCCAGGATCACGCGCGCGCCACAAGCCGCGGCGATCTCCTTGGTGCCGTCGCTGCTGTGGCCATCCACGACCAGCAGTTCGTCGGCGAAGGGCTTGCAGCCAGCCAACACCGGCAGCAGATTGGCGGCCTCGTTGCGAGTCGGCACAATGATCGAGACGGTGTGCTCGACGCCATCAGGACCGACCCGCTGGATGCGCGAGGGACGTCCATTCTGTTGGTGCCACCTGGGGATGTTGAACAAATGGTTCCTCTGATCTGAAACGTTGGAGAGCGAGGCATCGCTGCGATCCAGCGTCTGGTTCTTGGCAATTGACAGCTTCGTAATGTACTGTCTTTTACATGGATGTCCAAATCCATCCGGATCAGACGATGCCCGAAAGGAAGCTCAATGTCGCACGCCGAAAGCCGTCCTCCCATGCCAACTTTGCCCCTGTGGCGGCCCGCGGCGATTACCATCGTTGGGCTGGGGCCGGGCGACCTGCGCGACTTGACGTTGGGCGCATGGCAGGCGCTTTCTATGGCCACACACATTGTGCTGCGCACCGAGCGCCACCCGTGCGTCCCCGCGCTTGCCAGCCATTTTCAACTCGAAAGCTGCGACCTTTTTTACGAACGACATGACCAGTTCCAGGATGTCTACGCAGCCATTGTGCAACGGGTGGTGGGTCTGGCGACCGAAGTGGGCGGCGTCGTCTACGCCGTGCCCGGCCATCCGTGGGTGGGCGAGGCGACTACCGCGCTGATCCTGGCCCAAGCCGAAGCAGCCGGGCTGGATGTGCGTATCGTCGGCGGGATCAGCTTTGTCGAAACCGTGTTGGCGGCGGTGGGCGTGGATGGTATGGATGGGTTGCAGGTCGCCGATGCCATGCTGCTCGCCCGCCAGAACCATCCCAAGGTTGAACCTGGCCAGCCGCTGCTCATCGGCCAGCTCTATGCAGAGTGGTTGGCGTCCGACCTCAAGCTCACCTTGATGAACGCCTACCCCGACGAACACCAGGTGATCCTGGTGCAGGCGGCGGGCACAGACGATGCAACTGTTCACCGCCTGCCCCTGTACGAGTTGGACCGGGGCGACCATTTCGACCACCTGACGTCGCTCTTTGTGCCGCC
>JAAUPU010000128.1 GCA_012032975.1 Caldilineaceae bacterium
GGCTGCTGGCCGAGGCGCTCGGCATGCACTGGATCATCGGTGCGTTCATGGCCGGCCTCTACTTCGAGCCGCACCGGGTCGGCGAGCGGGCCTACAAGGACATGAAGATGGCGGTCGGCTCGATCACCAACGGCTTCCTCGGCCCGCTGTTCTTCGCCACCATTGGGCTGCGCGTCGATCTCGGCGCGGTCGTCGATGATGTGGCTGACTGTGCCATCGATCATCTGGATCACACGATCCACATACCGACACATGCGCAGGTCGTGGGTGACCATGATGCCGGCGCGATTCTGCTCGTGGACCAGTTCGGCAAAGGTGGCGACCACCTGGTTGGCCCGTTCCGTGTCCAGGCTGGCCGTCGGCTCGTCGGCCAGCACCACGTCTGGTTCGTGGATCAACGCCCGCGCGATGGCGACCCGTTGCTGTTGCCCGCCGGAAAGCTGCTCCGGGTAGTTGTTGAGCCGGTCGCCCAGACCCAGCCGGTCGAGAAGTTCGGTCGCACGTTGTCGGGTGGGGGGACTGTTGCTCTTTCCCTGGTTCTTGTTGAGGCGCAACATCAGTTCGACATTTTCCAACGCGGTCAGGTAGGGCACCAGGTTGTTGGACTGGAAGGCAAAGCCGATGGCCCGACCGCGAAAACGGGTGCGTTTGGCCTCGCTCATGCCGCTCAACGGCTGGCCGCCGATCACGATTTCGCCGCTGGATGGGTTGAGCAGGCCGGCCAGCATGGCCAACATGCTGGTCTTGCCAGAGCCGCTTGGACCCACCAGCGCCACAAATTGACCGGGACGGACGCCAAACGAAACATCGTCCACCGCGCGCACGGCGCTGGCTCCCTCTCCGTAAATTTTGGTGACACCCTCGGCGCGCAGCGCTTCCGTCATGTCGCAACCCCGCGGCTCACTGGGCCAGACCCAGCGCGGTCAACGGTTCTACCCGCAGCAATAGCCAGACCGACACAAGCCCACCCAGCGGACCGATCAACAGGAGCGCGATGATCGCGCTGGCCACGGCATCGCCGGTGAAGACGATGGGGACTGAGGGCGGAAAAGTCAGGGAGAGTGCCAGTGAACCGGCCGCGCCAAGCAGCACGCCAAACGCGTTGATCGTGACAATCTGGGTGATGGCGGCCATGGCAACCACAAAGGTCGAAGCACCGATGGCCTTGAGCATGCCGATCTGCGCGACCTTTTGCAGCGTCTGGATCTGAAAGAAGCCTCCGATCACCAAGAGGCCAATGAAGAAGGTGAAGTAACGCTGGGTGTCGAGGGTGCTCTGCTGCGCGGAGTAGCCGGGGGTCGTCTTGTAGGCTGTCTCCCGGTCTACCGCTTCGATGTCGCCCACTTGCTGCACGATGCGTTGGGCGACGATTTCCATGTCGACGCCATCGGCCAGCTTGACGTTGACGATATTGGAGACCAATTCTCCCCGGCTCAGCTCGCCGCTGCCCTGGGGTCGCACCTTTTCCCAGGTCAAATAGGGCAAGAAGATCGATGGTCGCAGGAAGAACTGCTGCCCATCGCTGATGCCGACAATCTCCAGTTCGTACAACTCTTCCTCGGTTCCCTGCACGGACTTGACCTGCACGCTGTCCCCCACCTGCAAACCGGTGCGCTCCGCCACGTGGCCTCCGATCACGACTTCGTTGGCGCGGTCTCGCCCCAGCCCCAGCCCAGCGTAGGCCGGAGGCTCGCCAGGTCGGCCCGGTTCGACCCCGATCAACGAGATGTCCAGTTGCTGGCTTTTGCCTGCCGGGTCTTCAAAGAGGATCGTTGCGCTGGAGATGCCCACCTGTCCCACATCCTCGACCCCTTCCACGCGGCGCATGGCATTGGCACGGTTGCGCCCAATGCGACTGGCCGAGATGGAGAGATCGACGCCGGATTGATAGACTACCAATTCGCCGCCCAGTTTTTCCAGGTACTCGCGGTTGCCAGCGCCCAACCCCTCTGCCAGCGCCGCGATAAAGAGAATCAGGGTCGTGATCAGTGCGACGATCAGGCTGATCAGCAGGAATCGCCCCTTGTTGTGCATGATCTCTTTGATGGAGAGGTAGAATGCCATGCGTAGCCTGCCTACTTGTCGACGGTGACCACGGCGGTCATATTCCAGAGTAGGCGGTCGTCCTCTTGCTCTGGAATCACAACGACCGTATAGACGATGTCCCCACGCTGGTCCGTGCCGATCTGGCGGATCCGATCGATGCGGCCCGTCATCTCCAGGTCCGGGATCGCATCGAACGTGATGGCCGCCGTTCCACCAGGTTCAACGCCGACGATGTCCAGTTCGGTCAAGTCCTCGGTGCGGATCTCCCACGAGGTAAGGTTGGCCAGTTGCAGGACCGGCAAACCGATGCTGACCTGCTCGCCCTGGTTGATATCCAGCGCGGCGACTGTGCCAGCAAAGGCGCCCGCAGCTCGGTGTCACCCAGCGAGACCAATGCCTGCTGCAACGAGGCGGTGGCCGCGGCGACCTCGGCCTCGGCAATCGCGATCTCTTCCGAGCGCGCGCCGGCCAGAAGCAGGTCAAGTTGCGACTGTGCCTGGCGCAGATCCGCCTGCGCGGCGGCAACATCCGCGGGCAAGGTGGATTCCAGCAAGCCAAGCTGGGCGCGGGCGCGATCGACATCGGCGCGGGCGCGGGAAAGATCAGCCGCGCTGGGCGGGCTTTGCAGGTCGTCGAGCCGTGCTCTGGCCGCTTCAAAGTTGTTGGTCGCCTGCTCCAGCGATGAAGATTGGGGCAGGGCGCTGATGTCGTTGCGCCACTTGACTTCGTCGTAGGCAGACTGAGCCTGGCGCAGGCTGGCCTCGGCATTCGCCAAGCTGGCTTTTGCCTCGATCAGTTCCTGCTCGGTCGGTCCCTCCAATACCTTGTCCAAAGAGGCCTGTGACGATGCCAGCGAAGCCTGGGCCGAGGCGATCTCGCCAGGCAGCGAACCGGTGCTTACCCGGTCCAATCGAGCCGCCGAAGCGGCCACAACCGCCTGAGCCGACTCGATTTCCTCTGGGCGTGCGCCCGCGGTCAACTGAGACAGGTTGGCCTGTGCGCGTTGCAGATCGGCGCGCGCCCGGCTGACCGCGGTCTGCTGCTGCGAGGCGTCAAGCTGAATCAAGACCTGGCCGGCCGTTACATCATCGCCTTCATCGACCAGGATCTGGGCGACGCGACCGTTGGTCGGAAAGCTGAGATCAGCCTTTTCCGCCGGCGAAACGCGCGCGTCGACGATCACGCTGCGGTCGGCGCTCTGAGGAGGCAGCGGCTCTTCGGCGGGGTCCGCTGCTTCGGACGCGGTCTGGGCTTCATCCGGCTGACCGATCAGCCCAAACTGGAAAGCTGCAAATCCAAGTGCGGCAATGACCGCGACAACGATGATCACAAGCGTGGTTCTTTTCATAGCCGATTGGCTCCAGACTGGTCCGACAAATTCGTCGGATAGATAACGACTGCTCGGTCAACATACAAAGGCAGTGACTGGTGTTGGTTCAGCGATCTCGGTAGATCAGTCCATCCAGCAACAGATCGACGATTTCCCTGGACATCACGTGACGGGAGACTCGGCTCTGTTGGGTCTGACTAAAGGTGATGCCGTCCAGAAGGGCCAGGAACGACCCAGCCAAGATATTGACATCTACGGACCTCGTTTCACCGCGCTGCTCGGCTGCGCGAAAGGCCCGGGTAAGCGGGTCGAACATGGATTGATAGGCCGCCTCCGAAAGCTGATGGGCGTTCGTTTCGTTGAGGGCCGGCATGTCGGCATACATCATGCCCATGAAGTTGACCGGCGACTGCGAGTCAAACCACGAGCAGACAGCGTTCAGTTGAGCGCGCAGATTGTCGGGCGCCCCATCCACTGCGGCCATCATGCCCGCGTGATGGCGCTGAAAGACGCGCTGGGCCATCTCCACAAAAAGTTGCTCTTTACCATCCGGGAAGTGATAGTAGAGTGAGGCCTGGCGCATGCCCAATTCGTCGGAAATATCGCGCAGCGTGACAGCCCCATACCCTCGTTCCATGAAGAGCCGTTCAGCGACATCCAAAACGCGCTGCTTGGCGTCAGTTGTTTCTGTTTCCATCGCTCACCGTAAAGTCGCGCCTTGCCGCAGATCGGCCGATCACGAACTGGCTACCTACTCTTTGGTAGGTAAATCATTCTGCCATCATAGTACATATCGATCCAATTCAAGGTGAAGTTGCACTCATTTTGCCGCGAGAATTGGATCGGAATAATTTTGACTGTCAGCGGTCATTTGCACTATAATCAACGTTTGTGGGCAAGCTCGTCCACAGCAACCAAACCAGTGAGCATCGCGCCGCTCACCCCCTCCTTGGGACGCGGAGCCGCTCCACAAAGTTTCGGATAGGTGTCGAACCTGCCGAACGCGGCGATAAAAGGAGACCGTATGTACGCAGTGGTACGAACCGGCGGCAAACAGTATCGAGTTGCAGCCGGGGATATTTTGGAGGTCGAGAAACTGGAAGGCGAGGTCGGCGACATGGTTACGCTCGACGAAGTCTTGTTGGTTTCCAGTGGGGACACGACCACCATCGGCCAGCCACGGGTCGAGGATGCCAGTGTCGTTGCGACGATCACGGGCCAGCACAAGGGACGCAAGATCCAGGTCTTTCGCTATCGGCCCAAGAAGCGAATTCGTGTCCGCCGGGGTCATCGTCAGTTGCAAACCCGGCTCGAGATCAGCGCCATCCACGCCCACGGTGCGGTGCATGTCGCTGAAGTGGTCGCCGAGCCAGAGGTCGAGGAAGTTGTGGTCGTGGCGGAAGCCGTAGCTGAGACCGTAGCGGAAGCTGAGGCGGCAGCGGTGGAAGAAGTCGTTGAGGAAGAGGCTGAAGAGGCGGCTGGCGAAGTGACGGAGGCCGTGGCAGTTCTTGACGACGCTGACGATAATGCCGACGATTTGAGCGCTGAAGATTCCGGCACTGAGGAAAAGGAGTAAAATAGTATGGCTCACAAAAAAGGTGGTGGTTCCAGCCGGAACAACCGCGATTCCAATGCACAACGGCTCGGCGTGAAGCGATATGGCGGCCAGTTGGTGACGGCCGGCAACATCCTGGTGCGTCAACGTGGAACCAAATTCTATCCTGGGACAAACGTCGGGATCGGCAAGGATGACACGTTGTTTGCCACCAGCGATGGCATCGTGACATTCGAGTGGGCGAAAAAAGGCAAGAAACAGATCAGCGTCTATCCGGTAGAGGCAAGCTAAGATGAAGCCAGACATTCACCCAACCTACTATCCAGAAGCGATCGTCATCTGCTCCTGTGGGGCCACCTGGACCACGGGCAGCACCATACCCGAGATCCGCACCGATGTATGCAGCACCTGCCACCCCTTCTATACCGGTGAGCAGCGCATCGTGGACACGGCCGGCCAGGTCGAGCGCTTCATGAAGCGATTGGAAGCGCGACAGAGCGGCGCAGCCAAGCGCGAGCTTCAGAGCCGCGCCCGCAAGGAAGCCGACGAGGCTGCACGCAAAGCACGCGCCCGTGGCGACAACGCCGAGGCAGCCGCAGCTGAAGTGATGGCCAAGTACGAACTGGCCGAGTAAGCAACATACAGGGCGTCTACGTTACGTAGCGTTAGAACGGTAAAGTTTCGTTTGACAAAGGGCAGAGAGAGCAATCTCTGCCCTTTTGTATTCTGGAGAAAAGATTCGATGCACTATCAACCAGGCGGCGGCTGGATCGAACTGATCTGCGGTTCCATGTTCAGCGGCAAGACAGAGGAACTCCTGCGTCGCGTGCGCCGAGCCGAGATTGCACGCAAAAAGGTCCAGCTTTTCAAGCCGCAGATCGACTCGCGCTACGGGCTGGAACGGGTGGCCTCTCACAATGGCGTCAGCCGTGAGGATGTCGTCGTGGTTGCCGCCGCCGCGGATATCCTGGCGCACATCCACCCAGACACAGAAGTGGTCGCGGTCGATGAGGTGCAGTTTTTCGACTGGAACGTGGCCGATGTCTGCATGGTGCTGGCCAACCAGGGCATGAGGGTGATCGCCACCGGCCTCGACCAGGATTTCCGCGGCGACCCCTTTGGCCCCATGCCGCTGCTCATGGCGCTGGCCGAAAACGTAGACAAGCTCCATGCCATCTGCGTGGTCTGTGGCGCATCGGCCAGCCGCACGCAACGGCTGATCGATGGGCAACCGCGCGCTATGATGATGCCGTGATCCTGGTGGGCGGCAGCGAGAGCTATGAAGCACGCTGTCGCAATTGCCACGAGGTGCCCGGCAGACCCAATATTTTTCCACCAGCGGATGCCGTCGCGTAGGCAGCATCCATCCACCCAAGAAACGTAGCCAAATGGAGACTGAAAGCCAGGTCATTTCGCCGTCGCGTTTGCAGACGATTGCCTCGCAATTTTTGCTCGACCAGGATGTCGCCTTCTTCAACCATGGCAGCTTTGGCGCATGCCCGCGGCCGGTCTTCGAGACCTACCAGCATTGGCAGCGCGAACTGGAACGCCAACCGGTCGATTTCATCCAGCGCCGCGTCCCCGGGCTGATCAACGCCGCGCGGGCCACGTTGGGCGAATTTGTCGGCGCACAGGCAGACAACGTCGTGTTCGTGCCCAAACGCTACCTATGGCGTCAACATCGTCACCCGCTCGCTCGATCTGCAGCCGGGCGATGAGGTGTTGACCAGCGACCACGAGTATGGCGCTGTCAACAACAGTTGGCGCTTCAACTGCGAAAAACGCCAGGCGCGCTACATCAATCAGCCGCTGCCGTTGCCTTTCGATGAGCCAGACCAGGTGGTCGATGCGCTGTGGGAAGGGGTGACCGAACGAACCCGCGTGATCGCGCTGAGCCATATCACGTCGCCCACCGCGCTGATCCTGCCAATCGAGGCTATCTGTCGGCGCGCGCGGGACGAGGGCATCATCACGGTCATCGACGGCGCCCACGCGTTGGGCCAGATCGACCTGGACCTCGAAGCGATGGGGGTGACCTTTTATACCGGGAACGCCCACAAGTGGCTCTGCGCGCCCAAGGGGTCGGCCTTTCTCTACGCCGACGCCGAGTGGCAGTCGGTGCTGGAACCGCTTGTTGTCAGCCACGGCTGGAGCAGGGGCGACACGGGGTCAACCTTCCTGGACTATTTTTCGTGGACGGGCACCATGGACCCGGCTGCCTATCTCAGCGTGCCGGCTGCAATTCAGTTTCAGCGCGACAATGATTGGTCGTCTGTACGCGCACGCTGCCATGCACTGGCCAGCGATCTGCGTGACCGAATCCAGGCCATCACCGAACTACCCCATATCACAACCGGCCGGCATCCCTGGTACGCCCAAATGTTCACCGCGCCGCTGCCGGCGGAAAGCGCGCCGCTGCTGCGCGAGCGGTTGTGGCGTGACTTCAAGATCGAAGTGCCGATCACTGGCCATCTCGACCAGTCGATGATCCGCGTTT
>JAAUPU010000129.1 GCA_012032975.1 Caldilineaceae bacterium
TCATGACCCAACCCGTGCGGATAGGCGTTGTCGGCTGTGGCAGCGTAATGCAAGGCCCCTATATGTCGTTGGCCGCTCGCCTGCGCCAGCACGAGCAGATCGAGTTGGTCGTCGCGTGCGACAGCCGCGAAGATCGCCGCGAACCGATCCTGGGCAAGTTCGGCTTTCAGCGTTTCACGACCGATTTTGAGGAAGTCGTCAGCGCGTCCGATGTGGACCTCGTTTTGGTGCTCACTTCCATGCGCCAACATGGACCGATCACCGCGCGGCGCTGGAGGCGGGCAAGCATGTGCTGGTCGAGAAGCCCATGTCGGTCTCCCTGGAAGAGGCCGCGGACATCGTCGAATTGGCCAGGCGCAGCCCTGGTCATCTGCTGCCCGCACCCCATGTCGTGCTCAGCCCCACCTATCAAAAAATGTGGCGTCACATCCACCGCGGCGATGTGGGCAAACCGCTCTCCGCCCGGGCGCTTTATGGCTGGGCTGGGCCGAACTGGGGCAAATGGTTCTATGAGCCGGGCGGCGGCTCCATGTTCGATCTGGGCGTCTACAACGTGGTGAGTCTCACAGGTCTGCTGGGGCCGGCCAAACGGGTGACCGGTCTGGTGGGTACGGCCATCCCCGAACGGGTGGTCGATGGCGAACTGATGCAGGTCCAGGCCGACGACAACGCACACATCTGCATCGATTTTGGCGAATCGGTCTATGCCGTGGTGACGACCGGCTTTACGATCCAGAAATACCGCACGCCGGCCATCGAAATCTATGGCAGCGAGGGTGTGATCCAGATGATGGGCGACGACTGGGATCCCGAAGGCTACGAGCTTTGGCAAAACTCGCTGGGCGCGTGGCAGATCCACGAGGAGACCGACCCCAACTGGCCCTGGACCGATGGGCTGCGCCACCTGGTCGATTGCATCCAGACCGGCGCGACGCCCATCATTACACCTGAACATGGCTTTCATGTGCTGGAGATCATGCTCAAGGCCCAGGCCGCCGGTCGCGATGGTCAGGCCCGCGCCATCGAGAGCAGCTTCACGCCGCCCACATTTTGGGAGAGCGATGAGGACGAAGCCGCGCATCTTGTCCATGATCGGAGCTACTGATCGGGTTATGCCCCCTCGCCGCGACCCACCTTTCCAGGCCCTGCGCCGATCCCCTACGCATCGGTGACGCGCCATCTTTGGGGCGACCCGCAGGCTGGCGAAGTCGCGGACTGGATCTACGCATCGACGGAGATGATCCACCAACTGCTCTTTGGGCTGAAGCCGGGCGCAGCCTTTCGCCATTCGGACAGCTTTCGCACCGTCTTCGCCGCCGACATTGTCTATTATGTGCTTAGCGGTGTGCTGGCGCTGGCCAATCCAGAAAGTGGCGAGGTGCAGCGCATCCTGCCTGGCGAGGGTGTCTTCTTTCGTCGCGATACCTGGCACCATGCCTTCAACATGAGCAGCGAGCCGCTGCGCGTGCTGGAATATTTCGCGCCGCCGCCTTCCCAGGGCACTTCCGGCAGCTATGCGCGCACCCAGCCGCTGCTGGAAGCCGCAGCCTATCAGCGGGAAGATGCGTGGACACGCTGGCCCATGGAGCGGGCGAGCGTCGAAGCAAACTCGACCCTCCGCGTGATCCGCGAACAGGATTACCTCTGGCACCTTACGGGCGACGACAAACCGGGGCTGGTTGGCCTGTTGGCCTCGACCGAACATCTGACCGTCGGCAAGCTGATTCTGCCGCCGGGCAGCCAGAGCGCGGTCGAGCGCCACGCCGGGGATGAGTGTCTCTATGTGCTGGAAGGCACGGTCAATGTGCATCTGCCCGAACACGATGCGCCAAGCTGGTTCGAGCTATCGCCGCAGGATGGCTTTTACCTGCCGGCAGATGCCGCGCACCGGTATCACAACATGACGGATCGGCCGGCGAGCCTGCTCTTTGGTGTCGCGCCAGAGTACCAGTCGAGCGGGGCAGAGTAGGCGGCTGGCGATGACAGAGGCGCGATCCTGTGCAATCGGTCTGGATGTGGGCGGCACCAAGATTGCCGCGGGATTGGTGATGGCAGAGAGCGGAGCGATGCGTCATCGGCGGATTGTGGCAACCGATGCACAGCGCGGCGGGAAAGCCGTGTTCGACACCTGTCGCGCGCTGATCGACGAATTGCTGGCCGCGGCCTGAGGCTGACGAATCTCGCTCTGCTGGGTGCGGGAGTGGCGGTGGCCGAGTTGGTCGACCGGGCGGGCAACGTGACCAGCGCGCATACCATCGACTGGCGCGATCTGCCGGTCCAGTCGCTGCTGTCGGAGCTGCTGCCAACGGTGGTCGAGTCTGATGTGCGGGCGCCAGCGCTGGCCGAGGCGCGGTATGGCGCGGGCAGAGAGTATCCGCTCTTCGTCTATATCACCGTGGGAACGGGCATCAGCTCCTGTCTGGTGATCGACGGCGAACCGTTTGCCGGCGCGCGCGGCAATGCCCTGGTGTTGGCGACCATGCCCTTGACGACCACCTGCAGCGAGTGTGGCGCCAGACTCTCGCCCGTCCTCGAAGAATTCGCCAGCGGACCGGCCCTGGCGCGACGGTTCGAAAAACGGCTGCGCCAGCGGCATGGGGCGGTTCATGAAATGGTGGAGCGTGGCGAGACGGTGCTTGAGGCGACCCAACGCGGCGACCTGACGCGATGGCCGTGGTTGCGTCGGCTGGCGAAGCGCTGGGCGTCAGCGTGGCGTGGCTGGTCAATGTACTCGACCCCCACGCCGTCATCGTCGGCGGTGGGCTTGGTCTGGCCGGCGGGCTGTACTGGGAACGTTTTGTGGCGGGAACGCGCGAGCACATCTATGCCGACACAGCGCACAATCTGCCCATCGTGCCGGCACAACTGGGGGTGGATGCCGGGGTCATCGGCGCGGCAGCCTATGCGCTGCGCAGGGTAGGGCCGACCTTCCATGCCGCCTGATCACTGGTATGACCAGCACCTGGCGCTGAAAGCGCGCCGCAACTGGCGAAGCTGGCCGTTGATCCGCCAGGCGCGGTCGCTGGCTCTGCGCCGACTCGTGCCTTTTGGAGAGGGTCGCTCGGATCAGATCTCGGTGATCCGCTATTATTGGGCAGACTTTTTGCACCGACATCAAAGCGACATCCAGGGCCACGTGTTGGAGATCGGCGACACCAGCACGGTCGAGCGAGTCGGTGGGGCGGCCGTCACCCAGGCAGATGCATTGGACCTGACCGCGCATCAGCCCAATGTGCGTATCGTCGGCGACCTGGGCCGGATCGACCATGCAGCCGCGGACCAGTACGACTGCTTCGTCAACCAGTTCACCACCGCGGTCCTCTACGACATCGAAGCTGCGCTCTACCACGCGGTGCGGCTGCTCAAGCCGGGCGGTGTGTTGCTCATCAACTTCTGGTGCCTGGATTTTTACTTTCACACCGGGCTGGACATGGGCACAGGTGAGCCAATCTACATGCACCACTGGTTCACGCCGATCCAGGTTCACGATCTGCTGCGCGGCGCGGCGTTGGGCGATGACGACTATGCACTGACCATTTACGGCAACCTGCTGACGCGGATGGCCTTCCTGCTCAACTGGCCGGCGCGCGAGTTGACGCCCGTCGAACTGAATCATGCCGATCCAGGCCAGCCGCTGCTGATCTGCGCCCGTGTTGTGAAGCCATTGAACTGGCAGGCGCAACGACCAGATTATCGAGAGCCAAACTGGCTGCCCGACGAGGCCCCGCTGAAGATGCGCGACGATACGGGCCACTATGGCGATCATTACTTGGAAACGAGAGAGGAGAAATCGGAGGAGAAACAATCGGCAGGATGAGACTGTGGAACAAGGGTTCGTGTTTTGGAAAACGTTGGATCATTTTTCAATCAGGAGGAAACGATGAAGGCAGGTAATCAGATTCTAGGTATTCGTCAAAGCCGGCGCAAGTTCCTGCAAATGTCGGCATTCTTGGGCAGCAGCGCACTGCTGGTCGCGTGTTCGCCAGCCGCGGCGCCCGCACCGAGTGGCGAAGGGGCAGAGGAGAGCGCCATGGAGAGCACCACCATCTCCTGGTGGAATGGCTTCTCCACCGAGTCGGTGCAGCAGGTCGCGCCGCAGATCGTTGCGGACTTCGAGAGCTTGAACGAGGGAATCAAGGTTGAGTTCGAACTGAGCGGCGGGCCTCCCGGTGGCGGTCAGTTGATGGAGGTGTTGCTCTCGCGGATCGCTGCGGGCAATCCACCCGATTCGGTGACGATCTGGTCCGCGCCGAGCGAATTTGGCGCACAGGGCGCATTGGTTGAACTGGACGACATGATGGCCCAGGCGACCCATGCTACCGCGGACGCCTTTTTTGACGGACCGCTCAACTCTTGCCGGTGGGATGGGAAGATCTATGGCTTGCCCGCGTCGGCTGGCGCTGGCTCCGTCTTTATCAACACCGATATGTTCGAGGAAAAGGGCATCTCGATCAGCCGCGACGACTTCCCAGTCACATGGGATGAACTCAAGGCGCTCTCTGCCGAGTTTGTCGAATATGACGGAGCGAATCTTGTCACGGGTGGATTCGTGCCGTGGGCAGACTCTTGGCTCAAACCGGTCTGGAGTGGTCTCAATGGCGGACTCCTCTTCGACGCTGAAGGCAATCAATACCTGATCGACAGCGATGAAAACGTCCAGTGGATGGAGTATATGGTCCAGTGGCTCGACGAGCAGTATCAGGGTGACATCGAAGCCCTCAACGTAGCAGGAAACTGGGGAAGCGTCTATCCTGACTCGGTCTTCCACCAAGGGCGCACGCCGATGGCTTCCTCTGGAAGCTGGGCATGCACCGATGTGGACTTCCCATTCGGCTGGGAGATCGCAAAATTCCCGGTGGGGCCAAGTGGCTCGGCGTCTGTCACCGGCTTCTGGCCCAACTGGTGGGCGCTTCCCAAAGGCACAGGCCATCCGCAAGAGGCATTCCTCTTCTCCGAATATTTCTGCACCGAGGGCTGGATCACCTGGTACAAGGTCATCTTCGACACCCCGGCCTGGCGAGGCTTCCCGGAAGGTGTGGTCACGCAGAAGCTGATCGATACCCAGGGAGATGAGCGCGCCCAGGAGATCCATAACTGGTATGCGGACTATCTGAACAGCACGGTGGATATGTGGAACTCGCCGGTCGAGGCCTTTGCCAGCGACACGTTGGACACGACCATCAGCGAGATTCTGCACAAGACCAAGTCCCCTGCCGAAGCGTTGTCCGAAGCACAGGCGCGCATCCAGAGCCACTTGGAAGAGACCATGAAGGGGTAAGCGACGTTAGGGAATGATTCACTTTCGCCTGAGCCGCGCTGCGCGCCGCAATCTCACCGGCTATGCGTTCGTCCTGCCGTGGTTGGTCGCGCTCGTCGTCCTCACTGCCTATCCTACGTTGGCATCGTTTTACTATGCGATGACGGAGTACACGCTGCTAAACCCGCCGCGCTGGGTGGGTTTGCACAACTTCGAGGTGATGTTCGATCAGGATCCGCTCTACTGGAAGTCGGTATGGAACACTTTTATCTATACGCTCTTTTCTGTGCCACTCCAGTTGGCCGTTGGATTGGGCCTAGCCATGTTGCTAAATACCAAGACGCGTGGCATCGGTCTCTTTCGCACGGTCTACTATCTGCCGGCGTTGATCCCGGCGATAGCCGCAGGGATGCTCTGGTATGTGTTGCTGGAACCACGCATGGGGCTGGTGAATGCGGGGCTGGATCTGGTTGGACTTCCCACACCGGGATGGGTGCGCAGCGCGGCATGGGCGAAACCGGGGTTAATCATGATTGCTGTGTGGAGCGGCACCGGCACCGCCATGCTGATCTTTTTGGCTGGGCTGAAGGATATTCCCAGTTCGCTGCTTGAGGCGGCAACCATCGATGGAGCGGGTGCGGTGCGACGCTTCTGGCACGTGACGCTGCCGTTGCTCACCCCAACCGTGTTTTCAATCTGATCATCGGCGTCATCAACTCCTTCCAGGTTTTTGCGGTGGTGATGGCGCTCGCGCGGGCAGGTGGGCCGACCAGTGAGGTCGGCCCGCTCAATTCGCTGCTCGTCTATATGGTGCTGCTCTATCGCAATGCTTTCCGATATTTCCAGATGGGGTATGCATCGGCCATGGCGCTGACCCTGTTTGCTGCGCTAGTCCTAATCACCATTCTACTGGCTCGTTCCTCCAGTCTATGGGTTTACTACGAGGCTGGAGGTCAACGCTCGTGAATGTGCGCACGGATGCAATTGCGAAAACACGAAGACAACTGAATACACTGCTGGTTTTTGTGCTGCTGGTTGTCGTAGCTGCGCTCTATTTCATCCCGTTCCTATGGCTGCTCATCACATCGCTAAAGCCGCAGAACCAGGTCTTCACCGACCCATTGACGTGGATTCCCGATCCCGTTCAGTGGCAGAATTATGTGGATGCGCTTACCAGCCCTGCCTTCCCGTTTTTTACGCTGCTGGGCAACACGCTCTTCTACGCGTGCCTCTCTACGCTGGGTATCGTCTTTGCGTCGGCGATGGTTGCGTATGGGTTTGCCCGGCTCGAATTCGTGGGGCGAAATGTACTCTTTGGTATCACGCTCGCCACGATGATGCTGCCGCTCGTCGTGACGCTGATCCCCACCTACATTCTCTTCCGATACATGAATCTGGTTGGCACCTATGCGCCGCTGATCGCGCCGGCCTTTCTGGGCAACGCGTTCAACATTTTTCTCCTCCGTCAGTTTATGCTCACCATTCCCTGGGAGCTGAGCGACGCGGCCAAGGTGGACGGCGCCAATGAGTTCGTGACCTTTGTCCGTATCATCTTGCCGCTGGTCAAACCGGCCTTGCTGGTCGTCGCGGTCTTTCATTTTCTCTACGCCTGGAATGATTTTCAGGGGCCACTGATCTACCTGGATGATTCGAGTGAATATCCTTTGGTGCTAGGCCTCTATTCTTTCCAGACGCGTATGAGCGTCCAGTGGCACTTGATGATGGCAGCCGCGATGTCGGTCACACTGCCGCTGATCGTTCTCTTCTTCGTCGCTCAGCGCTACTTCATCGAAGGGATCACCCTCAGCGGACTCAAAGGGTGACCTCCTTCTTTTCCGATTCGTCCATCGCAAAAAGGCTCAACATGACCAAGACTAAACTTGCATTCATTGGGTGTGGCGACGTCGCCCAGCGCGACTACTTGCCTGAATTCCATCGCCTGGCCGACCACGCCGAGATCGTTGCGATATCTGGCCGGACTGCCAGCCGCGTCGAGCGCGTCGCAAACGAATACGGGGTTCCCAATGTCTACACGGATTATAGGCGCGTGCTGGAAGAAAGCGACGCCGAAGCCGTGGTCAACCTGACACCCATCCAACTTCACACCGAGGTGAATCTGGCAGCGTTGGAGGCCGGTAAGCATCTTTATTCT